>DASYJM010000254.1:0-16330 GCA_035996445.1 Candidatus Acidiferrum sp.
GCCTCCAAGAGGACGGGAATCAAAACCGCAGCGGTGCCAGCGCTGACAAGTTCGATAAAATGAGTTGAGCCCGCTTTGGCAGGGGGGCGGTGCCCCGACTTCGCTGCCAACGCACACTCACCATGCTGGTGTCCCCGATGATAGTCGGATGCCACCGGTGAGATCGCCGGGTTCCGTGAATCATTAACAGAGAATTCCGGGATGATATCGTAGGCGTGACCTTCCTCAAGTGTTTTTGTTTCTTTGCCCGCAGTTGCCACCAGGTTTCCATGCATGACCTTAATTTGGACGTCGCATGTTGCATTCATGATGATTTCTGCCATGACCGGGCGCTCAGTCTTCGGAACGATGCGAATATCGGACGCGAATATCTCGAAACTCTCGGCCGGATTATTCAGGCCAACCACCAGAGTTCCATGCCGCAATTCCGCAACAGCGCCATTCGCTCCGGGGAAGAAGGCTCCATCGGACTGACCTATCAGCTCGAATCTTGTCTGGAGAATTCGCAGTTGAGCGTGGCCTTCCGACTCAGTTGTGACTACATCGCCGCTATAAAGGGACGTGCCGTTCGTCAGGTCAGATCCGCCTACGTGGGCCCATTTAGCATCGAGAACCACTCCGGTAGCCTGATTTTGCGCAGGGTACAGAGGCGCAGCCGCGATGCAGCCCACCATCGCTGCCACCGTTAAGGATCTAAAAAGCCAGTTCATATAATGCTCCGTTAGGCCTGAAGCAGATGCCTAATCGGAGCATAGGAAGTGAGTTGTACGGCTACTAGTATCAACTTAGCGGCTGATAGTTAACTCGCTAGTCTGAGATAGGACACTTTCTGTTCGACGCGTCAATTTGTTCGGCGTACCAATTAAGGGTGCCGCCGATGTCTGTATGCCCCGATTTGCGACTCATTGTTAGGCAGACCCTGACGACGCAGAGCGTTCCTTTCGCGCTGTCTGGCTTCAAGACTTGCGCTGTGGCTTAGCGGGAACGTGCGATGACGCAAACGCGGTGACGCTAAAAATGTATTGATGGTGATCGAAGGCCCGCCGTCGGAGGCAAGTTGACGATGTGTCTTAACGATTAGCACCTAAAGACCAGGACCGGGTGCTGTCTAGCGTACCTTTCTCGGAATTCCGTATTGAATTGGTTACCCCCTTATCTCATCCGTTTACCTGCACATCGCACATTAAAAAATTGCCATCGAATGGCCGCCACCTGCAATAAGAGTTCACATTTAGCCGCATAAACACAGTCGATATTCGATCCCTGTCGCTAAGTGCCTAAAACCGCGACTCTGGGTGCTGGGTAGCAAGTCAACTAGCCGGTAACGTATTAAGGCCTGCTACTCCCTGTACCAATCTGGAACATCCCTGCCTTCGAATGCATGACACCACGCGTCTGTAGGAACCACAGTAATCCAATGGCAACGCTTGCACCGCCTCAAACACAGGTGTTTCTCGTCCGCAATCCCGCGATAGTCTCCCGGGTGATCGCGGGGGAAACACTCGTGGTACCTATCTGTGCCGGGATAGGGGACATGGAAGCGGTCTATACCTTTAACGGTCTGGGCGCCCAACTCTGGCATTCGTTGGAGCAAAGCCGGACTGAAGAAGACTTGATTGCGTTAGTTATGCAGAACTTTAACGTCACTGCCGGTGTTGCCGAGAGCGATGTACGAGCCTTTCTAGCCGATTTGAAACAAACGGGGTTAGTCACGTCAGCCTCGCGGCAAGAAGGCCTTGAAATTTAGCAGGCGATGAAGGAACAGAGGTAAGAGTGCAAACGGTTAACTACGCAGAGTTTAGCAACGGCCTTCACGACCGCTTCGCGGGCAAGCGAGCACCGATGGATGTATCCATCGAGCTTACGCGGCGATGCCCGCTCGATTGCCTGCATTGCTACAACAATCTGCCCATGGGTGACCAGGCAGCTCGCTCCCAGGAACTGACCTTTGCCGAGCATGTGCGCCTGCTCGACGAGCTAGTCGCTGCCGGCACGTTATTCGTTCTATACTCCGGCGGCGAAATTTTTGCCCGCAAAGACTTTCTTGACATTTATACGGAAGCCAAAAAACGTGGCTTCCTCATCACCCTGTTCACCAACGGAATCCTGATCAACGAGCGGATCGCCGATTATCTGGCCAAGTTCCGCCCGTTCGCGATTGAAATCACTTTATATGGGGCGACGCGGGAAACCTACGAGAAGCTCACTCAGAAGCGAGGCTCGTACGACCGCTGCATGCGCGGCATTCAGCTGCTTTTGGAGCGCAACCTTCCGCTGAAACTAAAGACTGTTCCGACCACTATCAACCAGCACGAAGTCTATGAGATGAAACGGCTCGCTGAATCCCTGGGCGTCGAATTCAAATTTGATCCACTGGTGAATCCGCGCATCGATTGCTCGCAAAGTCCGTTGGCCGTGCGCCTATCGCCCGAGCAAGTGGTGTCGCTGGAATTCAAGGATCCCACTCGAAAAGGTGAATATCGGCGCCTTGCCAAGATGGATCTTGATGCTCCTGCCAGGGAAGTCCAGCCAGAAAATCAGCGCTATTCCTGCGGTGGAGGCGTCAACGGTTGCGCAGTCGATCCCACCGGGAAAATGACCATTTGCGTAATTTCTCACCAGCAGGGTTATGGAATTCGCGATGGCAGCTTTCGAGAAGGTTGGGAGGGTCCCCTGCGGGAAATTCGCACCCAGCCCCGTACGCGCGCCACGATTTGCGATTCGTGCCGCATTAAAACACTTTGCAGCATGTGTCCGGCGAACGGGGAGTTGGAAAATGGTGACCCCGAGTCGCCTGTCGATTTTCTGTGCCAGGTCGCGCACTTGCGGGCCTACTCCCTCGGCTATACGGTCCCGCATCACGACACCGAACACACCGAATGCCCAAATTGTGAAGGCGGTCGCAATCACTCCGCACTACTCGAGGCGGCCGCGCGCATCGACGTTCAGAAACCCGGGATGGATCTCTCGTTGGAAGGCGGGGCTTCTCCGCCTGGTTTGAATGTTCTGCAACCTGCGACTGGCTGCCGAAGCGGCGGATGCAACGCCTGCTCGGAAGTCCACGCTTGATAGAAAGTGGCTAATGGAAGACGAAAAAAAGCCTGAACGGCAGCCCAAGGTTTACGAGCCTCCCAAGGTGATTCGCGTCACTCTGCGCCCTGAAGAGGCTGTGCTGGGACATTGCAAGGTATCCAGCTCCGCTGGGTTCGCTCAATCCACCTGCGACGCCGTAGTTACCTGCCGGAGCCTCGGCTCTTAAGGTCAAATCCGATGGCCAATTTCGACACTTTGGTATTGCCCGAACTGTGTAACTCGAATGCCGAACCAATCGGCACATCTGTACTCGCCTATCGCATTGGCGGAATTTCTTTTGGGATGTTTTCGGGTGACGACGCTCATCTAACTCTCGATCCCTCACTTCAAGATTTCGCGATGAATCCATTCTTGTCAGAAGCTTGCGACGTGAACATGCGTGTATCGTCGGTCGACACCTTGCCGTGTCCTGATCGCTCGCCGCTTTTTCATTCGAGTGGCCTGTGGTCGCTCTTTGAAGAAAGTTTAGATGGGTGTGAAGGCTATCGCCTAAATTTTCAACGCAATTTACCTGGCGAAATACCGTATAAATCCGCCTGGTTCGACCGCAATTTCGAAACCGGGCACCTTCTGCTTTCGCGCCGGTTCTTTCCCGAAGCTCTGCCTGTCTATCCATTGGAGTATCCGCTCGATGAAGTGCTGATGATCCATCGTCTCGCGTGTGGGTATGGCCTGGAAGTTCATGCTGTGGGCATCGTCGACGAAATTGGGCGCGGACATCTTTTCCTGGGCCATTCTGGCGCGGGAAAGAGCACTACCGCTCGTCTGTGGCTTGATCAGCCCGGGGTGCAAATTCTAAGCGATGACCGCATAATCTTGCGCGCTCACGGCGACAAAATCTTTATGTACGGCACCCCGTGGCATGGTGACGCCGGAATCTCTTCGCCGGACTGCGCGACAGTAACGAATATCTATTTTCTCGAGCAATATCGACATAACGAGATCGTACCGCTAGCACCGGGCGTCGCGGCTGCCGAGCTCTTCGCGCGCAGCTTCGTTCCGCGTCATTGTGCGCAGCGCTTGAAGTTCTCCCTTGGTTTCATGGAGCGCGTTACACGCGAGATTCCATGCAATATTTTCCGTTTCTTACCGCAACAAAGTGCCGTGGAGGCTATTCGCCGTGCGCGAGATTGACACGGTTGCCAAGCGCGATTCGCGTACTTTTGCAGCTTTTTGCAAGGAACTTCTCAGCAGGGGGCATCGGGTGCGCTTTCGCGCTCAGGGCGCCAGCATGCGACCCAACATTGTTGAAAACGACACGCTCATCGTCGCGCCGGTCGCCGATTCGGCAGTACGCCGGGGCGAGGTACTTCTAACGCAAGGCGAGTCCGGCCTCAAGGTTCATCGCGTGGTACAACACAACATAACCGCCGGCACATTCGTCACTCGCGGCGACTCCGGCCAGGAAAACGACCCGGCGGCTTCGGTTTCTCTCGGCAGAATTATCGCGATCGAGCGTGCAGGTCGCATCATCACCGCTGTCGGTCGGGCCTCCCGCATAGCCGCAAAATTAAATTCCACGCTACGCCGATTGAAGCTGGCGTTTATGCGCCGCCTCTGCACGCTACGTAGCTTTATTTTTCCAGCGGCGCTGCTCCTCTTCGTATGTTTGATCGCAGCGACGTGCCCCGCATTTGCTGCCAACTCCGATCTGGCAGTGACCGAGACTCCTGGATCTGCAACCGTTTCGCCCGGCGGCAATATCGTCTATACCATCGTGGTCTCGAACAATGGTCCTAGCGGCGCTGCGATCCCGAGCTGGGTGCAGGCCATCCCAACCTTTACAACATTTGTTTCTCTTACCGGCGCAGGAACCTGGATTTGCACGACGCCGGCCGTGGGCGGCACGGGCAATGTAACTTGCACGGACAACACCACCATGGCGAGTGGCGGCAGCAAGACTTTTATCCTCACAGTCGCCGTAGGCGCGGGAACCGCGGCCAACACGGTAATATCCGGTTCCGTCGTCGTCAGTTCGTCCACAACTACCGATCCGACGCCAGGCAACAACACGGCCACCAGTAACGTCACTGTGACGTCTGCCGATTTGGCTATCACCGAAACGCCTGGCTCACCCACGGTGTCGCCTGGCGGCACAATTTCCTACACGGTAGTGGTCACCAATAACGGTCCGTCTTCGGCAAACGCGCCAGTTTGGACTCAAGTTACTCCCACCAACACAACTTTTAATTCAATCACGGTAGCCGGCGGCTGGGCCTGCGTGAAACCGGCAGCGGGGGCAACTGGAACCATCACCTGCACAGACGGAGCCGCTTTGGTCAGCGGAGGCACCGGCACATTCACCCTCGTTGTTAACGTACCCGCCGCTACTGCGGGTAACACCGTAATTTCCGGCACGGCCTCGGTCAGCTCGACCACTAGCGATCCAACTCCGGCAAATAATACCGCGACGAGCACGGTAACGGTGATCGCCGCGGACCTAGCTCTAACTCAAACGCCAAGCCCAACTACCATCGGACCCGGCGGAACCATCACCTACACGAACGTGGTCACCAACAACGGACCGTCTGCCGCCACTGCTCCGGTGGTTACACAGGCCACTCCAGCGAACACCACATTTCAATCCGTCGCACCCAGTGCTGGCTGGACCTGCACCAACCCTGCTGTCGGCGCTAGCGGTACGGTAACCTGCACCGATGGATCAAATCTCGCGAGCGCGGGCACGGCGACCATCATCGTCAAAGTTACTGTCAATGCAGGTGTCGCTGATGGTTCGACAATTTCAGCAACTGCGAACGTTTCCTCCACGACTTTTGACAGCAACGCCGCGAACAACACGGCGAACAGTTCTGTCACTGTGTCGGCGCCTGCTGATCTGGCGATTTCGCAAACCGCTTCAGCACCTGTAGTCGCGGCGGGAACCAACGTGGTCTACACCGTCATTGTCACCAACAATGGTCCGTTCACCTCGCAAAACGTAGTTTTCTACGAGAATATCCCGGCCAACACAACTTTTCAGTCCATTGTTATTCCTGCGGGGTGGACCTGTAATGTTCTACCAGTCGGCGGCATAACCCCCATTAATTGCACCAACGCTAGCTTAGCGAGCGCGGGCACCTCAACGTTTACCGTCACTTTGCAGATCAATGCTGGCACAGCGGCAGAAACGGTCATTCAAAATGTAACCAGCGTCACTTCCAACACCACCATCGATCCGGTAGCTTCCAATAACACGTCTACCACTACGATCCTTGTGGGTATAACCGGAGACGCGGACCTGCGGCTCACTCTCTCCGCCGCCCCGAGCCCAGTCTTTGTCTCGAGCCCTTTAACTTATTCCGTCGCCGTACAAAACCTTGGCGTCGCGGATGCCACCGGCGCAACCATTACCAACACGCTGCCGGCCAGCGTCACTTTTGTTTCTGCCACGGCTACGCAAGGCACTTGTACGCAAAGCGGCGGGGTTGTGACTTGCAATCTCGGCACCCTGACTGCCGCCTCGACGGCCACCGCGACCATTAACGTTACAGCTCCCAGCGCCTCGACTTCGCTCACCGACACCGCGAGCACCACTTCGGGCGTGACTGATCCGTTCCCATCCAATAACTCTGCCAGCTTAGTTACGTTTGTGCAGCCGCTGACCTGCGCCACAGCAGCTCAGGACGGTGCTGGCGGCACGCTTTCTGGAAGTGTGAATACTTACTACGCGCCCAGTGCGCCTGTTGTTTTATCTCCGGGCGGGAAGACGGTCACGCTTGGTGCTGCATCCGGCTCAACGACTCCCATCTCTGTTGGGGATCTTTTGCTCGTTATCCAGATGCAGGACGCCGCTATTAATTTTACGAATACCGGGGCCTACGGTGACGGCACTCCGGGGGATCCTGCTACTGGGTACACGAACGCGAACAGTTCCGGGCGCTACGAATTTGTCACTGCCACGGGCGCACTCTCGACTGCCGGTGGCGCGTTAACATTTTCCGGAGCCGGTCCTGGTGGCGGTCTCCTGAACACCTACACCGAAGCAGCTTACTCGGCAGGCGTGCAGGGGCAGCGCGCCTTCCAAGTCATTCGAGTCCCGCAATATCAATCAGCGACGTTAAGTTCCTCAGTCGCGCCCATCGCCTGGAATGGCACCGTAGGCGGCGTGTTGGTCATCGACATTGCCGGTCAGCTTACCCTTGGTGGAACGGTGAGCGCCGATGCTCTTGGGTTTAGGGGCGGTGGTGGCCGCCAGCTAGCGGGTGGTGCAGGCGGCTCGCAGAACGATTACATCACGCTCTCGTCGTTTGCAGCTAACGGTTCCAAGGGAGAGGGCATTGCCGGGACTCCGCACTATCTCGTGAACTCCACTATAACAGCCCTTATTACCGCCGCCGTCGAAGGTCTGCCGAACGGGAGTTACGCTCGCGGCGCCCCAGGTAATGCAGGTGGTGGCGGCACCGACGCTGATCCGGCAGGAAACACGAAGAACTCCGGCGGCGGTGGTGGTGGCAACGGGAGTGGCGGCGGCAACGGCGGCTACGCCTGGAACACTGCATCGCTTGGCAATGGTTTTGGTGGGGCGACCTTTCCTGGTTCAATTAGCGACATCATTATGGGTGGCGGCGGAGGCGCGGGCACGACAAACAATGGCACTGCTGATCCCGCCAACGCCAATCCCAAAGGCATCAACAGCAGCGGTGCGGCTGGGGGAGGAATTATTATTATCCATGCCGGTGCAGTCGTCGGCACGGGCACCTTTACGTCGAACGGACAATCCGCTTTGGATGTGCTGCAGGACGGTGGGGGTGGCGGCGGTGCCGGTGGCTCCATACAGTTACTGGTTCTCTCGGGAGGGCTTGTTGGCGCAACTCTCAGCGCCAATGGCGGCAATGGCGGCAACACCTGGCTACCTAGCGCGCCGGGCTCACCGTATCCTGGTAACCGGCACGGACCAGGAGGTGGCGGCGGCGGCGGAGTAATTGTGACTTCCAGCGCGCCCGCTTCGGCCAGTGCGCTGCCTGGAACAAATGGCACTTCCACAAGCATTCATGATGCGTATGGTGCGACTCCCGGTCTTGGCAACGGAATCATAACTACGAATCTCGGCCCCGCAGGGTTCTCGCAGACGCCTGGCGATCGGGCAGGTGCGCAGTGCGCGGTAGCCGATCTCGTGGTCACCAACTCCGGCACGCCGAATCCAGTTGTTCCCGGCGGCAACATCACCTACACGCAAACGGTAAACAACAATGGACCGCAATCGGCGTTAAACGTGGTTTTTAGCGAGGCTATTCCAACTAACACGACGTTCGTCTCGCTAGCGTCTCCCGCTGCTTGGACGTGCACTACTCCGGCCGTCGGATCCGGCGGAAATATTTCCTGCACTTTGCCGTCGAACAGCATAAACGTGCTTTCCACTTTTACGCTGGTCGTCCAGGTAGGCGTCGCCACTCCCAGTGGCACCACCATCAGCGACACAGATTCCGTTAGCTCTGGCGTTAACGACAACAATCTGGCGAACAACACGGCGACGGTGAACACGCTGGTCGCTATTCCGGCTTCTGCGGACATCGCAGTTACCAACTCTGCTGCACCGTCCACCGTCGCTCCCGGCGCCAACATTACTTACACGCAATCATTAACAAACAACGGCCCGTCTGCCGCCGCTACCGTGAGCTTCACCGAAGCTATCCCAACTAATACGACCTTTGTCTCTTTGGCCAGTCCCGGCTCGTGGAGCTGTAGCACGCCCGCTGTCGGCGCGACAGGCACGGTCACCTGCAGCATCGCAACTCTAGCGGTGGGTTCAACCGGCTCATTCACGCTGGTCACGAAAGTAAACGCCGGCACTGCAACCGGCACGGTGATCACCGATACCGACATGGGTTCTTCATCTATTACCGATCCCAATAGTTCGAACAATAGTGCTACCGCCAATGTTACCGTCGCACAAGCCAACCAAGCTGACATGGCAGTAACCATGTCCCAGAACCCGAGTCCCGTGCTTGCCGGCGCGAATATTACCTACACTGCTGTAGTCACCAACAACGGTCCAGCCACGGCTACAACCGTTACCGCCGTTGACACCATTCCTGCAAACACTACTTTCTCATCCGACACTGTGCCGTCTGGGTGGACCTGCGTCGTGAACGCCACTACCGTCTCTTGTTCTAATCCCTCCATGGCCACGAACGCTAGCTCGACATTCACTTTTGTTTTCACTGTCAATGCCGGCACTGCGCCCGGCACGGTGATCACCAACTCCGTGACCGTGGGGTCCGCCGTTTCCGATCCCATGGCTTCCAATAACACCGCGACTACTACTGACACGGTGACCTCGCCTTCTCAAGCCGATCTTTCGATTAATAAATCGGGCGCTCCTGAGCCGGTCAATC
Source organism: Candidatus Acidiferrum sp. (assembly GCA_035996445.1). GTDB lineage: Bacteria > Acidobacteriota > Terriglobia > Acidiferrales > UBA7541 > Acidiferrum. The sequence goes on from DASYJM010000254.1 coordinate 9,429, forward strand.
AAGGCGACACCCTGACGTACACTCTCACGGTGGCCAACAATGGCCCTGCTTCTGCGGACAACGTAGTTGTGACCGATCCGTTGCCCGCCGCTGTCACTTATCAATCTTCATCAGCCACGCAAGGCACCTGCTCACAGGCCGGCGGTACGGTGACCTGCAATATCGGTACGATGAGTAACGGACAGATAGTAACAATCACCATCAGCGTTACTGCGACGACATTCAGTCCTTCGAGTCAGGCGGTAAACACCGCCACGGTTAGTTCCACTACTTCGGATCCCAACAGCTCTAACAATAGTTCCACATTCAATTCCACAATCATCTCTCCCAATGTGGTCCAGCTGATTTATTTCGAGGCGCGTCCCCGCGCGGAAGGGGCGTCGCAAGCAGGTCCACAAAATGGTGGAGTGTTGCTGGAATGGCGCACTCGCGAAGAAACTCGTAATCTGGGTTTCAATATTTATCGCGAGGATGCCTTCGGCCGCCACCAAGTTAATCCATCCATTATTGCGGGAGCTGCCCTGTTTGTCCGCGGCGGGAAACCCCAACACGGCGCGAAAACTTATCAATGGATTGACCCGGCAGGCACCACGGAATCCACTTATGTTCTCGAAGATGTTGATCTCAACGGAATGCGTACTTCGCACGGCCCTGTAAACGTGGATAGCTCCACGACTTCGGCCGCCTATACAGCACGTTCCGCGTCGCGAGTGGCAAACGCCACGCTGCTGACGCAACTAAATCAAGTCACTACTCCAGTGTCGCCGTTGCTCACGCCAGCTGTGCGCTCCATCGTCACACCCAGACCCACCATCGAAAGAATTCTTCCGGGCGAAATCCGCGCGTCGCTCAATGGTCTGCTCGCGGTCAAAATCAGCGTTCGCGGCGAAGGCTGGTATCGCGTCACGCAATCCGCTCTTGTTGCAGCAGGTCTGGCGCCCAATGCGGATACTCGTTTGCTGCAACTTTATGCCGAAGGCATTGAACAGCCGATATTAATTTCCGGCCGCGGCACCGGCCCACTCGGCCCGAACGACTCCATCGAATTCTATGGCACTGGGATCGATACGCCATTCTCTGATACCCGCGTCTATTGGCTAATCGAGGGTACGCGTCCCGGGCGGCGTATCGCGATGCTCCCATCGTCGGGTTCTGGCGCAACAGATAGCTCGCAAGGTTTCTTGTTCACCGTGGTCCATGAAGATCGCACTACCTACTTGGCCACTCTGCTCAATGGAGAGGACAAAGACAATTTTTTTGGCGCTGCTGTCACCTCTGAGCCCGTTGACCAGGCTTTGACTGTCGCGAACTACGTGCGGAACTCCGCGCTGCCAGTGACTTTGGACGTTACTTTGCAAGGTGCCACTGACGGCCAAGCCCACCGCGTTTCCGTGCTCTTTAACAAGGCAGACGTCGGGGAGATCGCTTTCACTGGGCAGGTCAACGTAACGAAGACTTTCCCGATCGACTCGAGCTTGCTCACCGAAGGCGTGAATACCGTTAGTCTTACTGCGCTGGAAGGCGACAACGATGTGAGCGTCGTGGAATCTATAGCTCTGCATTACCCGCACTCGTACGCCGCTGATCGGAATTGGCTGCGCGCCACCGCGAACGCAGGCTCTGTTGTGCACATCACCGGCTTCACCAGCCCGCAGATCCATATTGTCGACATAACCCAACCGCTCGCAATCAAGCAGCTCACCGGCGCCGTGGTGCTCGAAGGTTCGACCTATTCCATCACTGCCACACTGCGGCCCGGCTTTCCCGCCAGTCACACACTGCTGGCGTTCGCAGACGACCAAATTTCTTCGCCGCTGGCATTGACTTTTCACGCTCCCAGCCGCTTGGCGGCGCGCCGCGATGACGCTGACATTATCTACATCTCTCATCCCGACTTCGTGGCAGGCCTCGCACCACTCCAGCGGTTACGTGAATCGCAGAAGCACGATGTATCTATCGTCACCGTCGATGAACTCTACGACGCTTTCAATTTCGGGGAGCGCAGCCCCTACGCAATCCGCAATTTTCTGCAATTCGCGGCTTCACAAAACCGCAAGCCACAAGCAGTTTTGTTCGTGGGAGACGCTTCCTTCGATCCACGCAACTATCTCGGCTTTGGAGACTTCGACTTAGTTCCGACGCGAATTGTCGAGACTGCCGCATTCAAAACCGCTTCCGATGATTGGTTCACAGATTTTCAAGGCAACGGCTTCGCCACCATTCCGACCGGACGATTACCGGTGCGCACCGCCGCGGAAGCTGCGCTGATGGTCCAAAAAATCGTGGGCTATGAACGAGGTTCGTATGCGGGAACGTGGAATCAGCAGGCGCTAGTGGTGGCCGACAATAATGAGGGCGCAAATTTCTCCACGTCTGCGAATTCCGTCGCCGCTACATTGCAACCGCTGCTCGACGTAACCAAAATTCTCGCAGACGGCCAAGACGGCAATGCCGTTAGGCAGCAGATTCTTGACGGACTGAATGCCGGCTCGCTGATCGTGAATTACAACGGCCACGGCTCCACAGAGCAGTGGTCGTTCGCGGATTTCCTGGATGACAAAGCGGCAGCCGGCCTGACCAACGGACAACGCCTACCGGTGTACCTGCTCATGGATTGTCTAAATGGATTTTTCGACGATGTGTATACGCAAAGCCTCGCCGAGTCTTTGCTACTGGCGCCAAATGGTGGAGGCGTCGCCGTCTGGGCTTCTTCGGGTTTCACTAACGCTCAGCCGCAAACCTTCCTAGACCAAGCTTTGCTCAGCGCGCTCGCGCAAAATCCGAATTTGCCGCTCGGCGCCGCCATCATTGCCGCTAAAAGCGGAATCACTGATGCTGATGTGCGACGGACATGGATCCTTTTCGGGGACCCGGCCATGAAACTGCAGTTTGCAGGATCTTCAATCCGGCGTACAACACCAGTAGCACCCCAAGCCAAGAAACCTACCGTCGTCGATTCGAACAGGGACATGCGGCCCAGGAGCGGCTCGGGTAATTATTATGCGCCCTGATTCTGGCTCCTTTGGAATGAGTAAATGGTCGGGGCGCCGAGATTCGAACTCGGGACCTCCTGCGCCCAAGGCAGGCGTAATATCTCCTGGAAGTCCTTCCTTTTCAATCTCAGTTTTGAAAACAAACGAGTTAGAAAAATATTTGGTAGTGGCACGATGTACGAAAATGTGGCTGCGCATGCATGGAGTCCCCCGAATTTCCCCCATAGCGAAATAACGGCGAAAGTGCTCCGATCGGTTCCCACTTCTTGATAAACACGAACCCTTCGGTTGGATACGACGTCCTCGCACGTGCCTGACCGTGTGTTGCCATCTTGCTGCAGAGGTTAGACATTAGAGCCCGCCTCGGATTTGCACATGAGGTAGGGATCGAATATCTCTCGGACGCCAACAAGACCTCGGACAGCAAAGGCTCAATCGATGCGTTCTCCGTCCCTAATCAGGTCGGCGATTCGTTCGCGGTTTCCATGCAACACTCGATATCGTAAGCCCGGCATGTGGAATAGCGATTCCCATTCACAGAAGCTAATTACCCGCGATCGGTTTTTTAGAATTAAAAGTACCTCCGTTCTCGGCCAGAACAACTCTTCAACTAGGTTTCCAAAGCGCCTCCCGCTTGCGAACGCCCTTGCTATGCGTTCCTTTCGCAACTTTTCGGCAGTCGCCTTTTCCGTACCTCTTCGAGTAAGTTCCACGCCGATATCCAAGTCGTTCAATTTAGTTCGATCCGTCAGATAACTGCCGAACACAACGACTGATTCAACGCTGTAAGCCAATTCCGACTGCTCGTTCACCCTCTTCACTCGGTCTAAGAACTCCTGAAGAACGCGATCCGCGGACGCGCGTGAAACTGGTTTACCGGCTTTTGCCAGTGCTAGCGCATTGCCCTGAATAGTTGTCTCGTAGCGGACGATGTTCTTCTCAGGCTGGAATTCAGACTTGCGAACTAGTTCCAGCTTCACTAGCTCTGTTATCAGCCTCTCTGCCTTTCGTTTGGTTATCGAAAATTCTTCCCTGGCCGTGGAATAGCTCACAGTCCCATCTCCATGAGATCTGAAATACTTGCGAAGATCCAGAGCATTAAGTCCCGCGATCACATCGCCGCGACTAATTCTCAATTGTCATTCTCATCTGCTTCATCCCAAATCAGATCGCACGAGTTTCCCGCCAAATTGAGGAACCAACAGCCGGATACAGAATTCAATCATCCGCTTGCCCGGTCGCGAAATGCCATGCGCGAGACCCAGGATGCTATAGTTCCCCTGAATTTTCCCCATACTAACGTAACGGCCAGTTTGCGATATCGCAATGTTTCTGCACTTTTGCGCGCCTGTCTGGCTCAGTGGGCACACAATTGAAAATAGATCGAACTCCATATATCCAACAAGTTGCGGAACTCGAACGCCTGGCTGTCTGTTTTCCGCCGATGAAGAATATTCCGGCATCCCAAATAGAGAATTCGGGACTTAAATGCTCTGACGACATCTATGTGTCCTTCGATCGCTTGTCTGAAAACAACGGCAGCCATCATTTCCTCGCTTATCGGCTTCTCCTGTTCGTTCTGTGAGTGGGGCGCGCTGGTCCTTGACACTTCTCTTAATACAATCTAATATTTAGATGTTAATGGAGGAGTCATGCAGAAGCAAAGGTTAAAGCTGAAGCAGGCAAGTGCTGTCCTGCAGATTGAACCGAAGGAATTACAAAACCTGGTCCAATTCGGCGTTGTGAAGCCCAAGCGGTTTGAGGGAACGTACTTCTTCGACACGAGCACCCTGATGGTAGCCAAGGTGGCGTTCTGCTTGAAGGAGTCGTTGGGGACGCGCACGAGTGTTTTGTCCAAGCTGATGGAAGTCTTCCTTACATCGGAAAAGGAATTCGAGTCAGACAATCCGAACTACATCGTTTTTAAATGCCGGCTTGCAGCCGACGAGGACCCCATAAAGGTCGGCGTGCCGTTCCGGGCACTCGGAAAACAGCTCCAAGAGCAAATGATCCGGGCTGACCTATACCGGGATCTGCCTCGCGGCCGCAAACGCCGGGGCTGGAAGAAGGAGTTTCTGGAGTCGCTGACCGAGGCGGCTAAAGAGATCGGCGAAGTCTCGGACGAGGAAATCTTGCAGACAGTTCGCGCCTACCGTAAGGAAAGACGAGCGCCGGAGATTACGGTTGTCGCGGAAAGCTAAGAACCAAAAGTCTCGCGTCGTCGTTGACACGAACGTGCTCGTAGCGGGCATTTCGGGTTTCAGAACGCCCTATGACCGGGGCAAAAACCCTAGCGCCGATGTGTTGTACAAATGGGCCGAGAAGGGCACTTTTGTCTGGCTTGTGACGGAAGACATTCTGGATGAGTACAAGGAGGTCTTGAAGCGGCTTAGAGTGCGATCAACTCTAATCGGCGCTGTGATCAATCTTATCCGCGAGCGAGCCGAACCGGTGAACGTTCACGCCTGCTTTGAAATCTCTCCCGATCCCAAGGACGATCCGTTCTGTCTCTGCAGCGAAGAAGGGAATGCAGATTTCATTGTCACCCTAAATTCCAAGGACTTTCCGCAAGAACGGCTCAGGGCAAAGGTCATTTCACCCGAAGCCATGGCGTAGCATGCTTCGCAACCGCTCCCTGATGAATACATCGGTGCGATTCAGAACTGGACGCTTAAGACGACAAATTGAGAGGTTGCGAAGCTCGGGCCGGCCCGAGTGCGTGATCACCAATTTGCATTTCCGAAGATTGAGTAGACGAGAAATGCACAGGGTCCCCTGAATTTTCCCCATACTTGTCAGATGGCGGGAGATTAACTTGCGTCCGTTCAATAGTTTCTGAATAGCACTCCTGCCTGCGGGAATTCCACAGGTTAGTGTTAAGTGAAATTAGCTTTCGATAAACTACAGAAAACACGCGAGATGTTTTGGTCGGGGCGCCGAGATTTGAACTCGGGACCTCCTGCGCCCAAGGCAGGCGCGCTACCAGGCTGCGCTACGCCCCGACAGTTGATACTGTGTTGATTCTACTGTACTTGTACTTCCCGTCCCTAGTTGCCATAACAACGGTTGTACCTGGACTGTGCCAAATAGCCGTCGATTGATCCACTGTACCAGAATTTGCTGTTCTTTAAATCATTGAAAACAAAAGGACGGCAAAATTGTGGGACGTAGCGCATCGTGCGCGAAAAGCAGCGGCGCTAAGGGGCACTCCCCGGTGGTGGCAGATGTCTCTTGCGGCGGACAGCGAGCCGTCGGAGAGACTCCAGCGCCTTCATCACGCCGCCCACGGACGGTTCATAGTCCGGGAGCAGATCCGGTCTGTCTCTGTGCGCACGAGCGCCCCAGTTCGTGCGCATTCCGGCGGGTTCGAGAGCGCAGACCTTGACGCCAAAAGGAGCCACTTCTTTCGCGAGCGACTCAGTGAATCCTCCAACAGCCCACTTGGCAGCGTGGTACGGCGAGTTGCCGGGGACGCCCAGGCGGACCGCCCACCGATGATATCTGCAGGATACAGCCACTCTTTTGCTTACGCATGATGGGCAGCGCCGCGCGGGTGACGTTAATTACGCCATACAAGTTGGTGTCGATCACGGCCTTGAATCTCGCCGAGCTCAACTGCTCGAACGGCGCAAAGTCGCCGTGGCCTGCGTTATTGACCACTACATCGAGACGGCCGAACGCATCTATTGCCACCTGCACTGCCGCATAGGCGGCCGCCTCATCGGCAACGTCGAGGGAAGCGGTGCGAACCTGATCGCCGTACTTCTCTACCAGATCTTCCAAGCGACCGGGATCGCGGGCTGTTGCGACGAGGCGATCGCCCGATGCGAGAACTGCTTCAGCAATGTTGCGGCCCAAACCGCTTGCGCTGCCAGTAACCAACCACACCTTAAACATCAGAATCCTCCA
>DASYJM010000255.1:0-9840 GCA_035996445.1 Candidatus Acidiferrum sp.
CGAAAGCCTTTAGTGCAGTGTTGACAAAGCAAAATCCATTGAGGCATTCGGTTGTTCTCTTGGTGGGGGCTGGGCCACCATGCATCGATAATGGCACGAACAGTTGGATTGCGACTGTGCAGTTCGGCACACGCGTACCGAATAAACAGGTACTTGTACGAGATTGAACAGTGCTTGTAGTTACTTTATGGCAGCATCCGAATCGTGGATAAAAGCCCAAAATCTATAACGGCTCTTCTTGCGGCATTGAAAATTGAGATGGGACACCCGCACATGACTGCATCTGCCCTCGCAGTAATGTACCCTCAATGTCAGGCTATTTTGAAACCAAAGCGTGTACCGATCCGGCGTTCAAATATCGATCCTAAACGTTGAATGACTTCGCGCAGTGGCCCCGCCCACGCCACGGTCATGTGTCTAGTTCAGTACTCTGATGCTCCCAAACTGTTCGGTAATGCACAGACGGGTTTATTAACACATGAAAGTATTAATGTATGGCTAGGATCTCGGCCCCCAAATGCATTCTCATCGTCGACAACAACGCGTCCATCCGGAAAATTATTCGCATTTTCCTGGAAGGTGAAGCCGGACTGAAAGTCTGCGGCGAAGCCGTTGATGGTTACGATGCCATAGAAAAGGCCGAACAACTAAGACCTGATCTGATAATCCTGGAGCTTGCGTTGCCACGGATGAGTGGCCTTACAGCCGCACAAACATTGAAGAAAATGAGTCCGCGAACACCAATAATCTTATTCACTTTGTATCACGATGCGTTTCCGAATTTCGTAACGCCAGCCGGATTCGATGCGGTAGTTGAAAAGCGCGGAGACATATCTTTGCTGATGAACAGCGTTCAGGGTCTTTTGCAGGCTGCGGTACGCCTTCCCGTGCCCATCCTAATGTCAGCGGTTTAGTATCCCGCCTAAACATTCTATGCTGCGTGCTTATCGCTTCATTTGAGCGCTGGCGCGTTGTCGTTTTGATACAGGACAAGATTCAACGGCTGAGTTCTCCTATTTTAGCTGTGTACGCTTCTTCTGCCCCCACTTCACGGTGAGTATCCGCGATCAGTTATCGTCAAGGCCAACTTGCATCGTAGTGAATGAAGTCTAAGAGTGTAGTAATAATGATCTATAAGACAACAGATTAAAGCTAATGGCCTGCCATACATACATTACGCATAGACTAAGGTTCACTTCGGTGAAGCTTGCACGCGGCTGCACGCTGGCCCTTCAGGTCGTGACCTGAATAACTATCAGTTTCAGCTGGTGTAATCGTGAAGAACAAGTTGGTGCTTAAAGTACAACCTAAACTCGGGTCGGTCATTTTAGCCTTACTTGTCGTGACCTTGCTCGTGTTGGGGGCAGTCTCTTATCGCGCCATGGTGTTGTCCAGAGAGAGCGATCGATCGGTCCGCCACACTCACGAGGTGCTGGAACACCTGCAGGCGTTGCTCTCGGCAGTGGAGAATATCGAATCGAGTAATCGCACATTTGCAATAACTGGCAATCAGCTGGCCATCGAAGATTATCAAGCCGCTGTAGTACGATCCCAGCTGGAAGAATCAATCCTTCGCAACCTGACTCTCGATAACTCCAAACAGCAGAGTCAATTTCCAACGCTCCAAAGACTTGCCGAGCAGAAGATCCGGTACGCCCAGACAGTCATCGGTCTGCGACGGACGAAGGGAATGGCAACAGCTGCTACCTTCATTCGAGACGAAAAGGGTCAACGGATGATGGACGACTATCGAGCCGTCATTCTTGCGATGCAGGACGAAGAGACGCGTTTGTTGATGGTACGGAACGCGGATGCCAAGAGGCGCTTACGCCAAACTAAGGCTGTTTTGATTCTGGGAACCTTGCTCGGCCTCCTGATTGCCGCTGCCGCAAGTAAGAGCGTACAGCGCGACAGCTCGAGACGCGGAATTGCAGAAGAGGCGCTGTTCGTAGAAAAGGAACGCGCGCAAGTCACTTTGAACTGCATCGGCGATGCTGTTATCTGCACAGACATCTCGGGCAACGTCACCTTTCTCAATATCGTCGCAGAAAAAATGACGGGGTGGTTGCGGAAGGAAGCGGCTGGCCGACCGATGGCTGAAGTTTTCCGAATTGTTGATGGAGCCACACGTAAACCCGTTCGAGATCCCATGAAGATGGCCATCGAGCAAAATGAAACCGTCGGACTTACCGTGAATTGCGTCCTCATAGGCCGCGATGGAAGCGAATACGCTATTGAAGATTCCGCCGCCCCGATTCATGACCGATCCAGCTGCGTCACCGGGGCGGTGATTGTTTTCCATGATGTGAGCGCGGCGCGGGCCATGTCAATGCAAATGACGCACTCAGCGCAGCATGACGTGGTTACGGGTTTGCCCAATCGGGTATTGCTCAACGACCGGATCACCCAATCAATCGCACTGGCTCGTCGAAACAATAGATCCATTGCCTTGCTGTTTCTAGATTTGGATCACTTCAAATACATCAACGATTCACTTGGCCACGACATCGGCGACAATCTTCTTCTTTGCGTTTCAGCACGATTGCTAGCAGGCGTGCGAGGTTCCGACACAGTGAGCCGTCAGGGTGGAGATGAGTTTGTAATCTTGCTTTCGGAGATCAGTCATCCCGAAGATGCTGTCACGAGTGCGAAAAAACTGCTTTTCTCAATAAGTGCAGCCTGTTCCATCGCGGGACACGACTTGCACATCGATGGCAGCATCGGTATAAGCGTTTATCCCACCGACGGAGCCGACGCTGAAACGCTGATAAAGAATGCCGATACGGCGATGTACCATGCGAAGCAAAGTGGGCGTAACAATTTCAAATTCTTCAAGGCGGAAATGAATCTCAAGGCTGTGGAGCGGCAATCACTGGAAGGCAATTTGCGCCGAGCGTTAGAGCGAAAAGAGTTCATGTTGCACTATCAGCACAAGGTAAATCTGATGACAGAAGAGATCACCGGAGTTGAAGCATTGATACGCTGGCAACAGCCTGATCGAGGACTGGTCCCTCCATCGCAATTTATACCCGTCGCCGAAGATTGTGGTCTTATTCACCAGATCGGACGTTGGGTGATGCAAGAAGCATGCACACAAGCGCGCGCATGGCAGGACGCAGGACTCCCACCATTGCCTATTAGCGTGAACGTTTCGGCTGTCGAATTTCGTGACAAGAGATTTGTCGAAGATGTTAGGACGATCCTCGCTGAAACTGGTTTGGCAGCGAGCTATCTCGAACTCGAACTCACCGAAGGTGTGCTGATGGAAGATGCTGAATCCACGACTTTGGTGCTGCAAGAATTGAAGGCTATGGGCGTCCACCTTGCTGTCGATGATTTCGGTACGGGCTATTCCAGCCTAAGCTATCTTCGACAGTTTCCAATTGACGTTCTGAAAATCGACCAATCTTTTGTTCGGCGGATAACTGATGATCTCGATGACTCAACCATTGTAAGCGCGATTATTAATATGGGGAAAAGTCTCAAGTACCTTGTGGTTGCTGAAGGCGTCGAAACCGAAGAGCAGCGAGTATACCTGCAGGACCACCATTGTGAAGAGGGGCAAGGCTATCTCTTCAGCCGACCTCTGCCAGCCGTGGAATTTGCTCGGTTACTAGCGAACCGCCAGCCATGTCTGCCGTCCACCCGGATTACCTCTCCGAATTGAAGCACGACGGATTCCGGGCATTGGTTTTGGAGAATTGCGCGCGAATCTCGCCGGGTTGAAGGTAAAGGACGCCGTGATCGATGGTGAGCTTGTGTGCTTCGATCTTGAAGGCCGAATTATTTTTAATGAGCTTATGTTCCGTCGTGGCTGTCCGATATTTTATGCGTTCGATTTGTTGTATCTGAATGGCTGCGACATGCGGCCAGCTCTCGCTGATAGAACGGAAAGAAAAGTTGCGGGCACTGATTGAGAATGGCGCGTTGCCGGATGTTTTGTGCGGGAAATACGCCGAAAGAAGAGGCGTGGATTTGTTCAATGAGGTCGTGGGACGTAATTTGGAAGGCGTCGTTGCGAAGCGAAAGAGCGGAACGTACGCGACGGTCTCGGGTTGGCTGAAGATTAAAAACCCGAACTACACACAATCGGAACCACGGCATGAATTATTCGAGTCGTTTAAGACGAAGCAGGCGAAAAGAGCGTTGCCGCTCATTCCAAAGAAGCCACCGCTCCGAGCTGTCCCCGTACAGAAGACTGTTGGTAAATCGCGTCGACGTTCGGAAGCGAACTAGCGGGACGTGGGGCAGCGACTCACTGCTTATCTGTGGCAGAGGAAACTTGGGTTCACGGCTGCGACCTTCGCATCAACGAAACAACGTAAACCACTCCGCGGGTTTCGGCGCTCAAAGAAGTGGCTTAGATCAATCTCTCCGTTGTCTCTACAATATATGGATAGGGCGTCTGACGCCGTCATCAGCGTGTGAAGCAAGTTTGCAAATTCATCCGGTTGGCGTAAAGACATTTGCTTCCTTGCCGCGTTTGGTTCGCGGTTCCTTGAGGCAATACCTGCACCCTAGTCTGAACTGATCTGCCTGAACCACAGGGAATTAAAGCTTTCTAATGTCGCATCATCCAATACTAGACCTAGATTCAACAGGCGATTTCGGGGGTTGGCCGCCGAGGGACCGCATAGGATGATAAACTTTCCGCATCATGAGCCTAAAAGAAAAGATGTTTTTTGTCGGAATAATCGTCGGCAACGGTCAGCGAATCGAGTGTGAGATTCAAGCAACGAAGTTCATGCTCGGCGGTGTCTCGCCCTTCCCGCCAACATTTTCTGATTACAGGGTTATGGATTCTGAGGCAACTAGAAGACTACCGGATGGCGAATACGAGGTGTTAGCAAACGGGGAACGGATTAAAGTGCTGCGAAAGGGCGGATATTTCTTGGCCCGGTCGTAATTAAGTGCCGAAATGGTTAGCCAGGAAAAACTGTTTAAAGTAATTGCTCAGGACCTGCACGTTTGCTGAGCCAGAAGGCCAAAGTGGTTCTGACGGGATGGTCGACCTGCCGCAAACATTTCGGCAACGGGGAACAATTCAAGTTCACATCGACCATCAACTGAAACGAAGTCAAGTGGGGCCGGGAAGTGAACTACATTATTCTGGTTGCCCAAGTTGCCCAACTGATTGCTTGATTTTCAGTGTTTCAGTTCGTATGCGACGCCAATTCAACAACTTAGATTTTTTATATCTTGGCTACGAACCAGAAGGTCGGGAGTTCGAATCTCTCCGGGCGCACCAGTTCACGCCGCTTTTGATTTTAGTAACTTAGCCGCAACCCTTTTGGATCGTTTCGAACTCAGACGCAAAAACTAAGATTCAAGCCGTTCAAGCTCAATTTCCGATGCTAGCGAGGGTCATCACGAGTTTTCACCTCGGCCCTGCCCGTTCTATACTCTTCGCATGCGTTCAGCCACCTGCCAGGCGCTTATTGCGGTGCGGACTCCGGGCGTCTTTCTAGTGGCTCTTTTCTTGTGTTTACTTGGGTGCAAGCGGAACTTCAGGCCAACCCGTCCCGCGACTGTTCCGGCTTCTGCCGTTTGGGTTGACAGTGTCTTCATTGAATGTTCGGTTGAGACAAAATCACAGGCGAATCGCTGCACAATCTACAAAGATGGCACAGGCGAAGTTTTGGAGTCGGGATTGTTCATTCTCAGTGGCGGAGGCCGAGAAGCTACGAAGGCAGAGTTAAAATACGCCGCATTCGGTGGTCACGTAATCTACTTGCAAGATGCGAGACTCCTATACCCCGTTCCGCTGCCCGAAAGTTCGACGCCTAGACCGTGGATTTTTCCGGGCGATTTTCGGGAGCGCCTTCGTATGTCCGACCTCGTTGTCTCAGGGACCATTGAAGATACATCCCCGATCGGGGTCCAGATCGTAGATCGCAGCGAACTTACTGCCAGCACCGCTCGTATTCGAGTGGACCGGGTATTTCAGGGCGAGTCCATACAGAACCTCCGGTTCAAGTGGTTCACTTTTCAATGCTCGACAAAATCAGGAGGATTCTATTCCGGCCCACGCCCCGCTTGCTTCCAACCCCAAAAGCGGTACCTGATTTTTCTCAGGAGGGACACGTCTGGCTGGGTGGTTGCACTGCCGCTGTATGGCATTGAAATCCAGCTAGCACCTGTATTGCCGTCAGGTGCGTTTCGCGATCTGTCCCGCGCTTCCATCCAACGGCGATACGAAGCGATTGCCGAAGAACTTGAGATGACTGCGTCACTCCTGCCCGTCCCGCTATCGGGCTCGACTGGAGAAGCTGCGACATACTTTTCAGAAGCCTTTGACCTTATTGGTGGATGCGCGGAGCCCTTCTACCGCAGCTTCCTATCCTCCCCCAGTCACGAGCTGCGCGGGGCAGCTCTCGACTGGTTAGAACTGATTCGTTCGCGTCACATGACTTGCAAAACGGGTGTTTCGCTCCGCTCCTTGCCGACTGCTATTCCTAAAATTACCGACAATTAACAGTGCCACATTCGGGCTGACGGTCGTTTTTACTTCAAGTCGGCGGGCGCACAACGTGCTAACCGCACAGGCTCAATCCAGGCAGAGTGTCGGCTCGAGGCAAACAGGCCACGAACTGGCTAATAAAAGTTCTAAGATCGTCCCCTTGGGCGCACCAGTTCAAGCGCCGATTTTACTTTCAGTAATTTACGCCGCAACCCTTTTGGATCGTTCGAACTCAGACGCAACCTAAGATTTAAACGGTTCAAGCTCAGTTTCCGAGTAATGCATTTACCGGGCATGTGCCAACCTAACCTCCGGTTTTGGTCGTTGCCGCAAATTCCATTTCAGTGAACAAAGCGATTGGGCAGACTGCTAGAGTCCCTGCACTGCAGCGTTTCTTGCCTGCCCCAGCGCCGTTGCTCACATTCCGTTAAGCACCCGGCGCGTCGCTATTCTCCTGCCGAACTGATCGAGGCCAATGCGCTGTATTATTCACAAGCGTTCCGCAAATAGGGCGCACCCGCGATCATCTGACCCGGGTTGCAGGGGACCGCTTTCAAGTATTCGTAGATTGCCCGGAGATCATGGTCGGTCATGTCCTTGAAGAATGGCCAGCGCATGACCTGAAGATGATCGCCGTTGAAAGGCGGCTTGAAACAATTGGGAGGTGTGCCGGGACCAGTGCAATTTGGGTGTACGTCATCGAAATCCTCGCCTTCCCTCATGATATCGACGAACTGTTCGTAAGTGCGCCCACCTGCAGGCAGCCCCGTTTTGTCCGGCGTCAAATTGCGGGAGTAAAGGTGCAGAACTGAGCCGATCGGGCCAAAATCCCGCCCTCCGCCTAAATAGGTCGCCATATTTATCTTTTTTTTCCCGGTAAACGGCGGGGAAAGAAAATAGGGGTTGCCGCCCATAGCAAATTCGGTGGCTGGGCCTGCGGAGTGGCAGCCGTTACAGTCGGCCACAGCGTTAACAAGATAGCTACCCAATCCCACCAACTTCCGGTCTTTTTCATCAACGCCCAGATCGAAAGGTGCAATGTCGAACCCTCGCTGGATTCTTGCGTCATCTCTCCCGTTATCGTCGTCATGGGCTCTGACGTGTCTAGAATTGTTTACCATTCCCGCGACAATGATCGCAGCGAATGCTGTGATGACTCCCGCGGCTTTCCAGGGGGTACTGTAGGGCATGGTAACTCTCCTATCTTGTCTTTTTGAATTGCTAGGAAATTGTGGGCCTGTGGCATCGGAGGCTATACCTGAGAAGACGGCCTGTAAAGACCCTTTACTTAAATATTTAATTAAGAATTGATCAAGTAAGTAGAATAGCCCGGCTACGAGCAAGCCAACTCTGGAGTATTCGCGTTACCTGACAAGTGCCCAGCCCTATTTGTCGAGGCTCAATCCAGCCGGGATATCGGCTGGTGTCATGCAGGCCACGAACTGGTTAATAAAAGTTCTAAAATCGTCCCCTTGGGCGCACCACTCTTCTTGATTCTCCAATCAAGTATTAGGTCGCTTCTTTCAAGCCGATCCCAAAGCGGGGAGGTCACTCAGCGCCCGCAGCCTTAGAATTATCCAGCGCCCGATCGATGCCGTTTTGTTGATTTGCAGATGAGTAATTTCTTGAGTGATATACTCGCGATTTGATTGAAGCATTGGGGTCCTTGTGATTCGCGAGGAGGTATGATGCGGAATTTCATCTGGCTGTGTTGCGTGGCAGCGCTGCTCCTGTGCCAGGGTTCGTACGCGCAAACGCAGCCGCCACCTCTGGCACCCGGCGCACAGCCACACGGGCCACAAACGCCAGTGCAGCAATATCAGGTGCAAGACGGTGGCACGAGGGAAATACTGGAAAGCATTGTGGTACCGCCGAAGGCCAAAGCTCCCTTTTCGCTGGTGCTGCAGACGGAGTGGGTCAAAACGCTGCCGGACGGCGGAACAATTACGACCGAGAACCAGCGGCGCATAGCGCGGGACAGCGAAGGACGCATCTACGAGGAACGATGGTTCCTGGTGCCGAAGAACGGAAAGATCAAGTCGGGAATGACCACGATTCAGATTTCGGATCCGCACGCGCACACTTTGTATAACTGCTTCATGTTGGAATCGGTACATCAGTGCATGCTGAGCGCTTACTCGCCGTCCACGGACGCGGTGTATAACTTTCAAGGCGGGAAAACAGGACCGCTGGCGGACGATGCGGGGTCGGTGGTGCACGAAGATTTAGGCAAACAACTAATTTCGGGGTTAGAAGCCGAGGGAACGAGGGACAGCGTGATCTACAATCCCGATGTTTTCGGAAACAACCGCAAGGTGACCATCGAGCGGGAATTCTGGTATTCGCCGAAGCTGGGATTTAACCTGATTTCGAAACGATCCGATCCGCGGATTGGGACGCAGACTTTCACGGTGACGAATCTGATTCTTTCCGAGCCAGATCCGAAATTATTTGAGCTGCCGGAGGGCTATAAAGTGGTTGATCGGCGCGAGAGTTCTCCGCCGCAGAATTGAGGGCCATAAATTTCCGCGACGGGCCGGATTATACGGTTATCAGCTATTCGTGGGCGGGCCTGGCGCCGGGATGCGGCCAATATGGCCTGATGCGCGATGAAATCAAGACAATGTTGGCCTTCGACCTTATTGGTGGATGCGCGGAGCCGTTCTACCGCCACTTCCTATCCTCCCCCAGTCACGAGCTGCGCGGCGCAGCTCTCGACTGGTTAGAACTGGTTCGTTCGCATCACCTGAGTTGCAACGCGGGTGTTTCACTCCGCTCCGGGCCGACTGCTATCCCTAAAATTACGGACCATTAACAGCGCCATATTCGGACTGACGGTGGCTTTTACTTCAAGTCGGCGGGCGTACAACGTGCTAGCGGCACGGGCTCAATCCAGGCAGGATCGGCCTGAGGCAAAACAAGCCACGAACTGGCCAAGAAAAGTTCTAAGATCGTCCCCTTGGGCGCACCAGCTTTTATTGGTCCGACCTGGAGACATGGGTTCCAAATTCCCTGCAAAGTTCTGCCATCGGCTCGCCGGCTAGGCGGCGAGCCACAAATTGCAGTCTCATCCATCGCCGAACACTCCTTCCAAGGGAGGGCTCCCTCCCCAAAAAAGAGGGAAAGTGTAACCTATGTGTCCGGTACGATCGGTTACCTATGTCTCAGGTCGCTCACAATAAAAACGAGGTTTTTGTGTCGGGACTGCCTAAAGACGTTGAGTACACCTTGTGGACGAGGCTTGCTGGCCGCGACCCGCAATCTGTTGCCGATGCCTTAATTAGTAAAGATGGATTGGTTGTAAACGTACTGGCTGGCTGACTCGGCACATGGCGTCGCTGAGGACCCCATCCACTTAAAGGTTTTTGCGGGTCGCGGTG
>DASYJM010000256.1:0-3903 GCA_035996445.1 Candidatus Acidiferrum sp.
GCAGAAAGACATCCGCGCGACGAGCCATCTCATTCTCGCGAAGGTCCGAGACTATTAACTTCTGACCGTGAAGTTTGTGCGCCCGCTTTACGCGGGTCGCGATCACCGGATGGCTTTCCGCGGTGTTGCTGCCGACAATGAGCACGAGGTCCGCTTGCCCAATGTCTGTTATCGAGCCTGAGTCTCCGCCATATCCGACGGTACGAAACAGACCTACTGTTGCCGGTGCCTGGCAGTAGCGCGAACAGTTGTCGATGTTATTTGTGCCGACCACAGCCCGGGCCAGCTTCTGCATGAGATAGCTTTCCTCATTCGTGCACTTTGAAGATGTGATCAGTCCAATCGAATCCGGGCCGTTCTTCGCTTTAATCTCACTTAGTCGCTGGGCCACAAGGCCCAGCGCTTCTTCCCAACTGGCTTCGCGAAATTTGTCTCCCTCTCGAATAAGTGGCTTCGTTAATCGATCAGTATTATTGATGTGGTCCCAAGCAAACTTTCCTTTGATGCAAGTTGAGACGCCATTGGCCGGCCCTTCCAGAGGTTCGACTTTGAGGATGTGACGGTCCTTGGTCCAGACATCGAAGCTACAACCGACACCGCAGTAAGTGCACACTGTTTTCGTTCGACGAATCCGCGACTCGCGCATTGCCTCTTCGGCTTCTGAGACGCGCATGATGGTGCCGTAGCCAGTCTCGGGCTCAATGCCTTTGACGATATTGATCATCCCCTCCAGCGCTGGTTTCGGCAGTCCAGTGAAGAACCCCGCATGACCGAGCATCGATTTTTCCATCAGCGCATTGCATGGGCAGACCGTCACGCAATGACCACAAGAGACGCAACTCGACTCACCTATCGTCGAACCTCCATCCCACAGCACGCGCGGATGGGGGTCTTCCCAGTTAATCGAAAGCGTTTCATTCACCTCGAGGTTTTGGCAGGCCTCTACGCAGCGGCCGCACAGAATGCATTGATCGGGGTCGTAGCGATAGAAAGGATTAGTGTTGTCGACTTCGTAAGGCTTGGTCCGGAATGGAATGTTTTGATGCTCAACGGCCAAAAGCTTCGCCGTATTGTGAACTGTGCAGTTACCGTTGTTGTTATCACAGACCGTGCAGTAAAGCATGTGATTGCCGAGAATCCGGTCGTATGCTTCTCTCTGCGCGGCGGCGGCGATTTCAGATTTCGTGTCAACGATGACCCCATCGGAAACAGCTGTCGCACAGGCCCTAACCAGTTGACCATCGATCTCGACCATGCACGTGTCACATGTTTGGATTGGTCCAAGCTGCGGGTGATAACACACCTGCGAAACCTTGCCGCCAGTGCGATTGACGACATCTATCAACCATTCACCGGCCTGGGCTTCCTGGACCACACCGTCAATCGTGACACTGATCATTATTTACGCTCCCGTAAACTATTAGGATCGAGCGCGTTCGTCGGGGAGATCTCATTAACACCGTGGCTTTAGCCGGGTGACACGAACCCCGCACGCTAACCGTGAACCGTTTCAAACGGTTTCATTTTCAATGTTCTCTACTTATCACCGGGCTAGAGCCATGGTGTTAATTAGATCGCTCCACGTCACCTGGCCTTGTGCTAGTACCGTCTGTAGTAACGAAGATAATGACGGTGTCGGTTGTTCCTGTGTCTCTGGATCAGGTATCCCGTTCCGGCGCCTGCGCCCGCGCCGATCAATGCACCCCGCTTCCCACCGAGCAGCGCGCCCCCAATCAACCCGGCCGCAGCTCCGACGAGCGCTCCCTTAGTTCTGCTGTGGTGACTACTACTACGGTAGTAGCCTCGGGAGCGCCGTTGTGCGTTCACATTCAAAGTTGCGAATGTACCCATTAACAGAACAACGGTCAGCAATGCGGCTAACGCTCGTTTATTTTTAGAAGTCATCTTCGTCCTCCCCCTTAACTTGAATCACCAAGATCACCTTCAATTTCCTCCTGGCAATTGCATCCACTATGCCGTGGGCCAGAAAAGGCGAGAGCCTGCAACTCGTGGTTAACTAACAGGTTTTCTTGAAAACAAAGGAGAGTGGGGATTCTTTTAGAGCTTGCTTACCGAGAGTTGATTGACCACCCAGCGCCAGACGGTGATATTTGGTCACTTGAGGTCCAAAGGACCGGCAATTAGTAGCCACGTCCGTGAGGGCGTGGAGCAACTTCTAAAAGCGATGAGCGCCGAAGGTGCGGAACAGGTCTGGAACGAGAAAAAGTGCCGGCCCGTTGGGCCTCAAGGAATGCATTGCGTTCTTTCCACGCCCTCACGGACGTGGCTACTAAATACCGGCCCTTCGGGCCTCAGAATAGGTAGCAAGTGAAAGATGAGAGCGGTGCGTTAAGCCGCCGCCTTCCTTCACCCAAACGTTCGCGCGCGCGAACCTGTCAATCCCGTCAATCTCGTCTTCACTCAACCGAAAATCTGCTGCGCCCACGATTCCGTCAACCTGTTTTGGACTTCTTCCGCCAACGATTGCCCCGGTCACCGCTGACAACCGTAGCGTCCACGCAATTGCTATCTCTCCAGCCGAGAGGCCATCGTGCCTACCGATGTTTTTCAGCAACTCGGCGAGCCACAGGTTTCGGTAAAGCCGTGGTTCCTGGAACTCGGGATTATGCTTGCGCCAATCGTCTTCAGGAAAATTACTGACTCGTTCGCGCGTCATTCTTCCGCTGAGAAGCCCCGACATCATCGGCGAGTAGACGATTACGCCTATGCCATTCTCTTCACAGAAAGGCAGGATTTCATCACCTACCTGTGGATGGATGAGTGAATAAGATGGTTGCAGTGAATCAACGCGGTGGATCTTCATCGCGAGCTGCAACTGTTCGACATTGAAGTTCGAAACTCCGATGTAGCGAACCTTGCCCTCGCGCTTGAGATCAGAGAGCGTACTCCAGCCTTCCTCGATGTCAGCTACAGGATCGGGCCAGTGAATCTGGTAAAGATCAATTGTCTCAATCTGCAGCCGGCGAAGGCTGGCCTCGACTTCACGCCGTATTGAATCGCGCTTCAGACTGTGACCAATCTTGCTTTCTTGATCCCAGACCATCGAGCACTTCGTAAAGATGTAAGGTCGCTCCGCGCGTCCTTTAACAGCTTGAGCGACTATCTCTTCAGAATGGCCGAGCCCGTAAACGGCCGCCGTATCAATCCAATTGATCCCCAGATCAAGCGCCCGATTAATAGCTGCAATCGATTCGCGATCGTCCTGAGAACCCCAACCGAATTGCCAACCGCCGCCACCCACCGCCCAGCTACCAAAACCCAGCGGCGTGATGAATAGATCCGTCTTTCCTAATTGTCGTGTTTGCATCTTCTTAATCCTCTATCCGAGGCAGGAGCATTCGCTGTTCCACAATTTCTGGGAGATCAGCGCTGCTGACGTAACCGGTTAACGAAGGACTTTCAGGGGAAAACAGATTTGTTCGCAAGACATGACACTGGGGTGCGCGACCATAAGCTGCCAAGCGGTGAAATGTGACCACTGGCTTCACGTCGGTGTTCCTAGTCCTTCATTGCTTTTGTTGCTTCTTTACAAGCATTCGCCTGATTGTTAACAGGGTCAGGCACTGGCAAGCGGATTGCTCTTGGGCAAATCGTAGTTCTGTTTACCTGGTATGGGGAGAGAGAAGCTAGAGGCAGAGTTAGGCGCAAGTGCGACAAGCATTTACTCGCCGCGCTCCAAATCGTACTGGAAAACGTCAGGTAGGGTGGGCAACCGCCAACGATTTCAAGAGGAGCAAACCAATGAAGACTTCAAGACGCGTACAGCTGATGTTAGTGGCCGTTCTCGCGGCGATCTGTGTGTCGTTGATTTTGGTCAGTCCGCATACAGATGCCCAATCAACGCAAAAGCAGCCGCCGTCGAGCGGCCAACCACCTTCTTCT
>DASYJM010000257.1:0-47646 GCA_035996445.1 Candidatus Acidiferrum sp.
ATTCGTTGTCAAGCCCAAAGTAGAAACTCTCTCTGGAAATGCGGAATGTCGATCTTTTTCAGAGAGAGTGCTCTTTTCGGGGATCGATATAAACGTGGCTTGGAGGGACGCGAAGCAGCACCTAACATCGGCACTCGCCCACTGCTCAGGAACAACCGTTGGATGTGCCCGGATCCAGGAAGTTGGACTTCGCTTCAGTTATGGCGCTTCGACGTCTGGGGCCGCAAACGCAAGCGATATAGCTGCTCTTTCAGGGCAGCATCTTGACATTGCTCGTGCTTGCGGCGCCCGCGCTGGCGGCGCTGGCCCTCATGACGTCAGCTTTCAGCACTTCCGGTTTTTTCTCACTGGGGACGGGTTTGCCAAATTGACTGCTGACCACTTGTTCCAGCTGCCCCATCAGGATTCGTAGGTTCTCGTCGCGAGTATCTAGTACCGCGCGCAGCTCAGCACTTGCCGTCATGGCTTGGTGGTATGCATTCCGAGCTTGGTCCAAAAGATTGACATGTTGCAGGAATTCCTTGGCCGATCTTCCGAATTCGTCTGCTGCGTCGACGTATGTGGCCATCATATGGTCCGCGTTTTCTAGCATCGATTCACCCCTTTGACTCTCGCTTCTCTGCAGGGTAGAGGTGGCGAGCACCGGATTATGAACTTGCCGTTTAGGAAGGTCAAACTGATTTTTGAACGCGCAAGAGACCAGCCGAGGGATCGCAGGTTGCCACGCTCCTGGCGGCAACGACAAGTTTATCATTCTAGCGGAGCGCGACTACGGCATACGACTTTCAGCGCCTGTCTCGACCCACAGGATTGTTCGATCATTACTTTGGATGCGACCGATGAAAGTTGTGCCGGTTGTGACTTCGAAGTTTTCGATCCTCAGTCCTTCGCCAAAACTCTGCAAGGCCATAAATCTCGTCCCGTAACAATGTTACAGGCCCGTCCACATGGTATTTCCAAACCCATTCTGGATTTTGGCGAGGGACACTATCAACGAGCTTGGCATCAGCATGAAACAGGTGGATTCCGAATCATGACCCAGCCTAGGATTGTCACATGGAGCGAGAAAAGTTCGTCAAACTCGTCGAAGAGGCTTTGGATGCGTTGCCTATCAGATTTCGCAAACGAATGCAGAACGTCTCCGTTCTAGTCGAGAACATGCCTCCAGAGCAGCGCTCACAAAGAGGCTCGCGGAACTCGGGGATCGCGGATGCCGGCGACTTGGACGATTTAGTGCTTGGCGTTTTCGAGGGAGTACCCACAACTCAGAAAAGCGTGTTTGGGGTGCCTACCGGCCCTGACCGCATCGTGCTCTATCAGAAGAACATCGAGGCCGTCTGCTCCAATGAAGACGAAATCAGGCGGGAAGTTCGTCTGACAGTAATCCACGAACTAGGTCATTATTTCGGGATGACCGAAGCTCAACTCGAAGGGATCTAATTCCTAATTTTGGGGTCCAAACTGGGGTCCAACTTGCCCGCTCTTGGGAGGCCAAATTCGGGGTTAAACGGCGCAGAATCAACGGTTAGTTAGAAAGTTAACAGCCGAACGCTCTACCATTGAGCTACCGGGGAACGGTAAGCAGACATTAAATTTACAATACTTTGCGTGGGTTGACCATCGGGTGTGGGCCTTTCGGGAAATGCAAGTCGCTATTCTATGGATGAGGATACCGACACCTGCGGAAAATTATTTTTCAATAGCAGCACTCGGTTCCATTAACACCTGGATGCTACGTTGCGGAGGCAGTCTGGCTTTTAGGGAGTTTTGCGCCCAGCACTTCTATCCGTTCGATTGCCGGTGGTTTGGAGAAAAGTTCTGGCGCTTGCGCCATGAGCGCTTTGGCTATGGGACCATTCAGATGAGCTTGACGTCCGCTTTCATCGGTGAATGCGTCGAATATGCCAAAGGTCGTCGGCCCCAATCGCAGCGCGAACCATATAGGCGTTGTCGTTTCTTGATTGGCCATGGCAAGTCCTGTTTCCAAAAATTTCGCGACTTCCTTTTCTTTGCCGGCTTTGGCTTCCAAACGTACGAACAATGCCACTGTAACCATCAGGTTTCTCCTTAATAGTTGATCCATCTCGCTGGCAGCCAAGGATTCGATCTGCCACCTGTGTTTGATGTGTTCTGGTGTTGTTTTGGTTCTATTTTGAGTCAAACAAAAGGGGCTCTCCGGGTGTCGGTGCAAGGGTCTTCTGCGCGCATAAATTATCCTGGCGGGCTTTAGTCTTTCAATAATAGCTCATCGTATATGCCAACCTTATGTCGGTAGGTCGACTCTCGCGTGCTCGTCGTGTTCACATATCGCATAGCGACCGGTTCTGACGGCGTTAAGCCTGATGGGGATACGCGAAAATATTCTCCCTGCAAATGTTTGGAAATGCATTTGCCTCGCCTTCCTGTTGAGAATAGGAAGCTTCGCGTGGGTGCATATCGCGCCATCGTCCCAGGGAGGTTGCTAATGAAGAGTTTGATTTGGATGGTTTGTGCGCTCGCCTTGAGCGCACTAACCGGCGGCGCGAGTCTATATGCCGCCGACAACAGCAAAAAGTTAACTCTGGAAGCTTCGGATAGCGGAAGAACGAATGTTTTAATTTCGCAACCTGCAGCATAAACAATCATCCTAATTTCGCTGGCGGTTTTCCCTTCCACTGACCCAGGAATCTCATAGCTCTGCAGACCTGGCGTCGGCTTCGTGTGACTTCCATAGCCACCGAAGGGACCAATTAAAAAATAGGAAATCTGAACCGTCTCCGAGGGATTGTTCGGCGGAAGTAAAAGCGAGACTGATGGAGAGTCGCCTTTGTTTGAAGGACTCTGAGTCTCTTGCGTTAGGAAACCAGACATGCCGAGCAAAATTAAACACACGCAACGAATCATATCGGCCTTCCGCATCAACCCCTCGTTAGGCGACGCAGAGAACGACACTTCCAAACTGAACTTATCACGATTCGGTTCAAGTGCCTGAAGACTGGCGTTATTGCACAAGTAAGAAATTTTCCCTTTGGGCGGCTAGGAGCGGCGGAGGAGGTTACGGGCGAAGAAGGCTACGTTGGCGGGGCGCTCAGCCAAGCGGCGCATGAAGTAGGGGAACCAGTCGCGGCCGTAGGGAATGTAGATGCGCAGGCGATACCCGTCTTTGACGAGGCGGCGCTGCAGATCGGTGCGCACACCGTAGAGCATCTGGAATTCAAAATCATCTTTGGAAATTTGTTCGGCGGCGGCGAAGCGAATGGTCGCGGCCATCATGGCGGGATCGTGCGTAGCGATCCCGTGATAGAAGCCGCTGGTCAGGAGCATTTGCATCAAGCGAACGAAATTGGCGTTCACGTCTTTCTTTTTGGGAAAGGCCACTTCGGCGGGTTCTTTGTAGGCGCCTTTGCAAAGGCGGATGCGGCAGCCGTAGGCGAGCAGATCGGTGATGTCCGCCTGGCTGCGATATAGATAGGATTGAATTACCGTGCCGATGGCGGGATTTTGCGCGCGCACGCGTTTCACAAGCTCCACGGTGCGCTGGGTGTAGACGGAGCCTTCCATATCCACACGCAGAAAATTGTCATAGCTGGCTGCGCGCTGCACGATGGGAACAACCAGGCTTTCGCAGAATTCCACGCCGAGATCGAGTCCCAGTTGCGTGAGCTTGCAGGAGACATTGGCGTACAGTCGTTCGTTGGCGATGCGATCGAAAATTTCCAGGTAGGCATCACGAGCGCGTTGCGCGTCTTCCTGAGTTGAGACGTTTTCGCCTAAATAATCGAGGCTTGCGAACATGCCCAGGTTGTTGCACTCGCGGGCGGCGGCGATGGCTTGGTCAAGCGTTTCACCAGGAACAAAACGATGCGCCATGCGGCGGGTGCGGTCGTTGGAAACAACCCAATTGGCAAAAGATTTGCTTTCGGAAAGTTTTAGGAGGGCCGCGCGAAGCATGCCAGTCAATTATGGCAGCGTGCGAGGGAGGAAACTAGTTGTGATGGTTACTTGTGCTCTTCAAGGAACTTTTCAGCGTCCATGGCGGCCATGCAACCTGAGCCCGCAGCGGTGACGGCCTGGCGATAACGATGATCCTGCACGTCGCCGGCGACGAAGACACCGGGGACGCTGGTCTTGCTGCCGATGGTAGAAAGCAGGTAGCCATTGGCGTCGGTTGGAAGCTGGCCGCGAAAAGCGGCGGTGTTGGGGTCGTGGCCAATGGCGACGAACACGCCATGAACTTCGATTTCGCGTCTTTCTCCGCTGTCGGGGTTGCGGAGGCGAACGCCCTCCACGCCGGCGCTGTCGGCGAGAATTTGCTCCACGACGGCGGGAGTGACAAATTCGATTTTTTCGTTGGCCCTGGCGCGATCGATCATGATTTTCGAAGCGCGAAATTCGTTGCGGCGATGAATCAGATACAGCCGGGATGCGTAACGAGTGAGAAAGTTGGCTTCTTCCATCGCAGTATCGCCGCCGCCTACGACGGCGATGGCTTTGTTACGAAAGAAGAAACCGTCGCAGGTGGCACAGGTAGAGACCCCGCTGCCGAGCAAAGGACGCTCTTCGGGAAGCCCGAGTAAGCGCGCGGAGGCTCCCGCGGCGATGATGAGAGTTTTTGTCTCGTATTTATCGTTGCCGGCGGTAACTATAAATGGGCGTTTGGAAAGATCGACATCCGTGACGATACCGGCATTGAATTCCGCGCCGAATCTTTGCGCCTGTTTGCGCATATTTTCGATGAGCTCGTGGCCGAGGATGCCCTCGGGGAAGCCGGGGTAATTTTCGACCATGGTGGTCAGCGTGAGCTGTCCCCCCGGTTCATGACCGTCGATGACGAGGGGCTTCAGATTGGCACGCGCAGCGTAGATGGCGGCGGTG
Source organism: Candidatus Acidiferrum sp. (assembly GCA_035996445.1). Taxonomy (GTDB): domain Bacteria; phylum Acidobacteriota; class Terriglobia; order Acidiferrales; family UBA7541; genus Acidiferrum. The sequence goes on from DASYJM010000257.1 coordinate 4,855, forward strand.
AGGCCAGCGCAGCCGCTGCCGATGATGACCACGTTGTACATTTTCATTGGCTCCTATTTGATTCTCGCACGTGCCCGGCGGGTACAATTGTGCAAAACGGTTTATTGTACCTGACGATTTGATGGCATGGCGGTGCAAGGCCAAATTGGACGGGGTTTTACGCGCTGGTGGTTGGTTAGGTTTGAAATGCAGGCCTGTTAGTTTGGCAAAGTTAATGAATGAGGAGCCGCAGCTGGGGCTGCTGAGATTCGCAAAGGAGATAGCCAATGGATCCGCGATATCCGATCGGGAAGATGGAAATGCCAAAGGAGATTAGCGCCGCGAAACGGCAGCAGGCGATCGAATCGATTGCCCAGACGCCGAAGAATTTGCGAGAGGCGGTGCGCGGGTTGACTGACGCGCAACTGGACACTCCGTACCGCGACGGCGGTTGGACGGTGAGGCAGGTGGTACATCACCTGCCGGACAGCCACATGAACGCATACGTGCGATTGAAGCTGGCGCTGACGGAGGTTAAACCAACAATAAAACCGTACGAGGAAAGCGCGTGGGCGGAGTTGGCGGATTCCAAAGGTGCGCCGATCGAGGCGTCGCAGAGACTATTGGAGGCGCTGCACGAGCGCTGGGACAGAGTATGGCGATCGCTGAAGGCGGAAGATTTTTCGCGCCCGCTGGTGCATCCGGAAAATGGTGAGCGGAGTATCGATTGGTTGTTGTTTGTTTACGAGTGGCATGGGCGGCATCATGTCGCGCATATTACGGAGTTGCGGAGGCGGCAAGGCTGGTAAGGATAGCGGCGAAGCGCAAGAGCGCGGGTGGCGCGTGCGACGGCCGGTCGTGTACGATAATTGCGTACTTGGGAGAAAAACTTAATGAGCAGAGATGCGGGAACGTACGCAATTTTTGAGACTTCGCAGGGCGATATTGTGATTCGTTTGCTCGAAAAAGAAGCTCCGAAGACGGTGGAAAATTTTATCGGGCTGGCGGAAGGAACCAAAGAATTTACGAACGAGAAGACTGGAAAGAAGGAAAAACGAAATTTTTACGATGGCCTGACTTTTCACCGCGTGATTCCGCAATTCATGATTCAAGGCGGATGCCCGGAGGGTACGGGTCGCGGTGGACCGGGTTACAAATTCGCGGACGAGTTTCATCCTTCGCTAAGGCATTCGAAAGCTGGCAAGCTGTCCATGGCCAACGCCGGGCCGGGCACCAACGGCAGCCAATTCTTTATTACCGTGGCGCCGACTCCCTGGCTGGATAACAAGCACACGATATTTGGCGAAGTGGTGGAGGGGCAGGACGTCACGGACAAGATTTCCAATGCGCCGCGCGATTCGGGCGACCGGCCGAAGGCTCCGATTACCTTGAAGAAGGTGCGGATCGAGCGGGTTGCGGCGTAGCGGTAATCTTTGTAGGCCCCGAGCTTTTTCCATGTGGTAAATCGCGATGCTCACTCCTGAGCGGCTTCTTCGACTAGTGATCGAAATTATTTTTGTGTTGCTGGGGCTGCTGGTGGTGTGGCTGGGCCTTACCGGGCACATATTTTTTGATCGCCACAAGTTGCCGTGGTTGGTGCTGAGTGTGGCGTTGATCCTGTGGGGTATTCGCGGGATTTACAGAAAACCGGGGAGCAAGCCGCCGCCACCGGAAGATTATATCCGCGCGGTGTCGCTGACGCTTTTGGGTATAGTGCTGCTGGCGATTTCGCGGGTGCCGTTTGCGTGGGTAGGGCCACTGCTGGCGTGCGCCGGGGTGGTGCTGGCGGCCCGAGGCATCGCGGGATCCGTGCTATTGTTACGGCCCGCTGGGGCTCGGCGCTGAGGGACGGGCGGCGGCGATATTTGCACCGCGTTGGATTCAAGAGGAACTGACATGTTCAAAGAATTTAAGACTTTTGCGATGCGCGGCAATGTGATTGATCTTGCGGTGGGCGTGATTATCGGCGCAGCTTTCGGAAAAGTTGTGTCGTCGCTGGTGGACGACATCATCATGCCCCCGATCGGGCTCGCGTTGGGTCATGTAAATTTCTCCGACCTGTTTATAAGTCTCAATGGGACCCGTTACGACACCCTTGCGGCGGCGAAAGCAGCGGCAGCGCCGACAATAAATTACGGATTATTTTTGAATACGATCATCAATTTCCTGATCGTGGCGTTCGCGGTATTTTTGCTGGTGCAGCAAGTGAATCGCTGGAGGACAAAGCCGGCGCCGGCCTCAGCGCCGAGCACTCGCGACTGTCCGCAATGCGCGATGCCGATTCCAATGGCGGCTAAGCGTTGCCCGCACTGCACGACGCAATTGGCGTAGCTGATTCCAAAGCCTCAAGATGGGCTCTACACGTTCCTAATTTAATTTGCCCTGAGGTGTGCGCTTGCGTTTGTTTTCGTTGGCATCCAGGTGGGCGCGCAGGCGCTTGACCACTTCGTCTTCCTGGCCATCGTCCAATTCTTTCTGAACTTCTTCCAAAGCAAAATGGACTACATCGTGATGATGTAATTCCTGCGGCGCCAGCATTTCGCTGAAGCGCAGCCAGAGGCGGTGAAGTAGATTGACTTCGTTGCCGGTAAGGTTGGGCGCATGCGGGCCCAGCACTTTATAAACTTTGTCACCGTTGGCGAGATGGATTTCCAGATTGAATTGCGGCTTCTGGTCGCCGAGCTGCTCCCAGCGGTCGCCGATCTGGCGAGCTTGTTCTTCGGTGGTTTCCTTCGCGGAATGACCTAAAACGATGGTGCTGGATTTCAACGCGGTGGCGGCGCGCAGGATGCCGTCCCACAAATCATTGGCGGCGACGACCGCAAGACGAATGGACTTGCCTCTTTTTTCGGCCATGGATAAGGCCTGAGAAAAAAGGTGTTGCTCGATGCTGCCGAACATCTGATCGACATCCAATTCGTTTTCGCCGGAAGCGGAGCGGCGCAACAGGCGAATGTGCAGGACGACAATGTCGCGGCGGCCGGGTTTGATGCGATCGAGAACGTTGCCCAGATGGTAGAGCGCGTAGTGGTTGCTGACCGGCACGAGAATATTTCCCGGGCGTGCACCGACGCCTTCGGGTGTGAGCTCGCCTTCGAGGGCGAGATTGAACTGATCCATTTCGACGCGCGCAGCGTTGGTGTGGTGGCCGCGACGCTCGGAAATGGTGAACACGATGTAAAGCAATATTGAAAAGGCGCCGCCAGCCACGGTAGCGATGGGCTTGGTGAACAAGTTGATGAACGCGATCAGGAACAAAGTAAGAGTGATCAGACCCAGGCCGACGGGAACCTGCACACCCCTGATCGTGAAATTCAGAGGCACCTGAAAATCGCGCTGGCCTGGCCGCGTGTAGCGGAGAACGAGCACGGAAAGGCCATTCATCGCAAAACTCCAAATGACTCCGAAGGCATAGAGGTTTGCGAGGAAGGTCACATCACCGCGACTGATGATGATGGTTACGATCTGCAGAAAGACGACGATATTGATGATGCGGTAGCTGGTGCCGAAACGGGGATGCGGCTGGCGGAACCAGTCACTAAGCACGCCGTCTTCGGAAACGCGATTCAGGACGCCGTTCGAACCAACGATGGCGGTGTTGACGGCGCCTGCAAGAATTAGAGTTCCTACCACCACGACAAATCCATGAAATAGCAGCCGGACTAAAATGGGGCCTTCCAGGCTCATGGCCAGGCCGCCGATTAAATTCTCCAGAAAGTGCTGGCGTACATCGTCGGGAATAATCATGACCGCGAAGAAGGAGACCAGGGAGGTGAACACCAGGCTGTAGATGAAAATTACCAGCCCGGCTTTGCGAAGATTTTGCAGCTTAGGGCTTTCGATTTCGCGGTACACCTGTGCAAGCGATTCTTCGCCGCTCATGGCCAGCACGGAATGGCCGAGAGCGATAAAAATAGCGATGATGCCAAAGGTGTGAGGAAGACTGCTGTGGGCCAACCATCCCAGCGCGCTGGAGCCAAGCCTGAGATTACGCGGATATGGCCACGGTGGCAGGGACGAATGGCGCACGATGACGGTGTAAGTACACCACACGATCAACATGACTACCATAACGGTGACTAGCTTCATGATGTGCAGAGCTTTTTCGCTGGATTCCGAAACCCCTTTAGTGTTTTCCCACCAGAAATACGCGGTGACCACCACGGCAAAACCGGCGGCGATAATGCTGATGCTTGAGGGGGCCAGGGGACCGCTGATATGCATATACACGAGCAATTCGCCGATGAGCCCAGCGAGATACTGGCCTGCGGCTACACCACTTATGGGACCAGTAAGAACGTAATCGAACATTAAAGCGGAGACGCTGAACTTGGCCAGGGTGCCACCGAGAGCGCTTTTGACGGCGCGATACACGCCGCCGCGGACGAACATACTGCAGCTTTCCACGTACACGGCGCGGACGGCGTACGAGAAAACCATGATGGCGAGGATGAACCAGGGAGCAGTCTTGCCGATGTAGGCTTCGGCTTCGCCTCCCGCGTAATAGGCGGAAGATGCCAGGTCGTTGAGAACGATGGCGGCAGCGCGCCAGAACGAGATAAATGTCAGGAGCGCCGTGGTGGCAACAATGACACGCGGGACCCCTGCACCCCGGCTGTTTGCGGCAGCAGGGGGATTAGAAATCGTACTCATGAATGGATATCGATTTACCCGAGACTAAAATCGTCGCACTTTTCGGAGGTGAAGTCTAGCGGCGCACTTGGATCGTGGGATTAAAAAATCGACTATTTAGCGAGATTACGAAAGGTTGCGGCGCACTCGGAGCACGGGCAGATGGTGCGGAGGTGCTCGTAGCTGAAGATGCCGGTGTTGTGGCCGTCGTTGAAATTAATTTGCACTGCGTAATTGCCGACTTGGCTGGCGGTCTGGGCACGAATTTTGGGTTTGAACATGGGCAGTACTGGTGAGGAGATGGGCGCGGATTTTGAGCCGGGGTGTTGCCGTTCCTGGTCGCGCTTCTCGTTGCAAGTGGCGCAGGGGCATTCATCGCGGAGGTAAGAAAAATCGTAATGGCTGGTGTGATCGTCGGCCCAGGTGATATCCACGCCGGCTCCGGTGGATACGTGAATCTTTATGTTTAGGGGTTTTTTGCGCTGATCAACTGGGATGGGCATAGATGCAATTCAGGAGCGGCCGGGTTTGGTCTTTCCGTCGCAGCAATCTCCGGGCGGGATGGCATTCCCATGCGGGCAGGTTTTTGGGTGACCGAGAAACGTGCAGATGCGCTGATCGAGCTCAGGGCTGATGATGTGTTCGAATTTGCAAGCTTGGGTGTGTGCCTCGGAATCATCGATGGCGAAAGTGTCTTTGAAAAGGCGCTCTGCAAGGCGATGACGCCGGACCACATCGCGAGCGCGGCGATTACCAGTCTCGGTGAGATGCACATCGGCGTCGCGCAGCTCCACGAGCTTTAGATCGGCCATGCGGCCGAGAGTGCGAGCGGAGTCAAGCGATCCGGGCGCTCCGGGAACTCGAATGGTGTCCAGTTGCGCGTTGGTGCCCTCTTCGCCGCACATCCAGATGCGCTCGAGTAAATGATCGAAGCGAATTTCGTCGTCAATGGAAATGGCGGCGTCGGTTTGCGTGGTGTCCAGGCTTAGATGGCCGTGGGCAAGTTCGATGCGGCGGCCAGCCTGGCGAGCAATGTCCGGATCGTGCGTGACCATCAGAATGGTGTGGCCGGCATTGTGCAAGGCGCGAAAGATATCGATGACCAACGCTTCGTTGGCTTCGTCCAGATTTCCAGTGGGCTCGTCGGCGAGAATTAATTTTGGCTGGTTGATGAGTGCCCGGGCAATGGCCACGCGCTGCTGTTCGCCGCCGGATAATTGTGCGGGAAGATGCGTGAGACGGTCGCCAAGGCCGACGCGATGCAAGGCGTCTTCAGCTTGCTTCTCGTCCGTGATGCTATGGAAATATTGCGCAAGCATGACGTTTTCCAGCGCGGAAAGATAAGGAATGAGATGAAATTGCTGGAAGACGAAGCCGACTTTTTCCGAGCGATAGCGAACTAACTGAGATTCGGTGCGCTTGGAAAGGTCAACATCGTCGACGATGACGCGGCCGGAAGTGAGCGTGTCCAGGCCGCCGAGAATATTGATCAAGGTGGTTTTGCCGGACCCGGATGGCCCCATGAGCGCGACCCACTCGCCGGGAGCAACGGTGAAGGTGACGTCATCGAGAGCGCGAAGTGAGCCGTATTGCTTGACCAACGATTCGACGACAACTTGTGGCGGGTTCTTCGTGCTTCGTTCCGACGAATATAAATCGAGGGGGCTCACGCTTCCCCCCGGAACACCGAGGCAGGAGAAATATTGGCGAGGCGCCGAAGCGGATAGGAACTGATAATGGCGACAAGAATTGTGAGGGCCACAGAAATAGGATACACAATGAGCCTCGGACGTGCTGCCACACCGAATACGGTTTTGCCAAGCCAGATGGAAAGCAAGAGGCCGGCGGCCGCGCCGACAATGCCGCCCACGAGGCCCAGCAGCGCGGCTTCCGCGAGAAACAAACGCAGTACCCGGCGCGTGGCACCACCGATAGCCTTCATCAAGCCCACATCATTTTTGCGTTCCATGGCCACGTTGGTCATGGCGGCCATGACGCACAGGCCGGTAAGAGCCAGCACCAGCGCGGTTGTGGCGGTGAGCAATCCGCTGACGCGATTATAAATTTTAGCTTCGGCATCGGTGAACTGGCGCAAGCCATGCGCATCCGCGGAGGGAATAGTTTGCGCGAGCGCGGCGATGTAATCGCGAATTTGGCGAGGAGTGCCAGCCACACTTACTTGTACGAGGCTGACTTTGCCGGGAAGCGAGGCGAGACGCTGGGCGGCGTCCAGATTCACGACGATCTGGCTGTCCTGAGCGTCGCCATGTGCGTCGGCAATTTCTGCGATGCAGCTTTCTTCCCTATTGTCGTTCTTCAACGTCAGGCGATCATCCGGTTGCAGATGCAATTGCTGCGCCGCCTTGACACCTACAAAGCAGAGATTCTTGTTGCCGCGCGGAGTAACGATAACGGATCTCCAGGACGACCGATTAATCCCCTCGATGCGCTTGCCTGCAATTACGGCGTTCACAGGAGCGGAGCTAGTCGAAGAGACGCTGGCTACCAAATAGAGATAGGAATCGGCGGAGGCACGTGGCGGAAGCGATTGACGCACCTTCTCGGCGATAGACTCGTCCAGGGTGGCAACACCAGCGGACGAAGATTTGGTGTCTCGCGGAGACACGATAATATTGGCACCGAAAACGCGAAATTCTTTGGTGAGACGGTCGCGAGCGTCGACTTGCAGATTCAGGAGCGCGGCGGTAATTGCCGCACTGGCGCCGAGAGCCAAGAGGATTACGAGCAGGCGGCCGCGCTGGGCTGCGAAGAGACGGCGAACGAGGCGCCAGAACATTTTGCGATCGGGCATTTATTCGCCTCGCAAAATGGGCGCCGGTTCATAGCGCGAAGCACGATGAAGTGGAATGGCGCTACCCAGGAGGGTTACGCAGGCAGCGAGAGCCAGGATGACGATGAAGACAAGCATGGAAGGCTCTGGAGCCACGCCGAAGATTCTTTCGCCGAGGACGCGAGCCAAGACGATACCGAGAGCATAGCCTGCACCGCCACCAACAAACGCGAGCAGGAGTTGTTCGGCGGCGAGAAGAAAACCGATAGTGCCGGAGCCGGCGCCGATGGCTTTCATTAGACCGATTTCGGAGCGGCGCTCGATCACGGAGGCGGCAGAAGATGCGCCTACAGCGAGAGCGGCGGCCAGCAATGCGGCGAAGGATGCGAGCCAGAGAAGCGTACGGACACGCGTGAGGATGCTGCCTTCACCTTCCGCCACGCGGCGAATTACGTGGGCGTCTACGCCGGGCAAGACTTGTTTTATCTGATAGGCGATGGAAGAGGCGTAGGGACTGCAGGACCAACGCTCGAGGTCGGCGGTGCTCATGGTGGAGGGATTGCGGCGCGCGAAATCGTCTTCCGGTTTTGTCAGCGCGCTGACGTAGAGGCGGCGGTATTGACCGGGTTTGTTTGCGAGTTGCTGCGCGATTTGGAGCGGCGCGACGATGGCGTCGTCTTCGGGGCCGCCGGCAGAAAGAATTCCTATCACGGTTAAGGCGATACTTCGATCTGCAGCATTGATATGAAGCGTATCGCCGGGCTTGATGCCCGTACGCGCGGCGAAGGATTTGCCGACGATGCATTCGGGGGCGTCGTCATGGAACCAGCGGCCGTCAACGTGCCACCAGGAATTGGTTTGATCCATTCCGGTGGCGTAGCTGCGGCCGTCCGGAAGAGCAACGGAGTGGTGCGCCCAAGTTCCAACCAGGGTGGTTTTGACGGGTGATGAGGAAGGCGAACTGGTGGATACTTCGGCGGGAACTTCCATTACTGCAGCGAAGCCGACGATATTGTTGCGCCAAAAAATTGTTTTGATTTTGCCCAAGTCCTGCTCGGGAAGATGTGATCCGGAATTCACCGGACGATAATCGACGCCACCAATTTCGAGAGGAAGCGAGTCGGCTTGGGGAGTGATGAGGAGATTGGCTCCCAGGGCGCGAAATTCGTGCGAGAGGCGATCTCCAACGTCGAGCGACACGCTGAAAGCGGCGGTGACTACGGCCATGCCAAGAGCGAGGGCCGCGCCGGTAAGCAGCTTGCGGCGGGGACGGCGTCCAAACGAATCGGCAACGAGGCGGAGGAACATAATAGTGGGGAGAGCGATCCGCAGCTAACGCGGAACCTCTTGAGCGGCGCGACCCAGGCTGGAAAGATCCATCACAATGTCGCTGCCATCGATGTGCGAGGTAACGCCGATGGGATTGCAGCCACCCTGATCGCCGACGGACGGAACGTAGATGGCGGAGCCGCAATGACGGCAGACGACATTCTGGCCGTCCTGTCGATAGCCTTCCGCACCACAGATGCGGCAAGCATCGAGAGCTGTGCCGTATCCGTTGGGCTTCTTGATAATCATGAAACGCAGCGACTGGTTCGCGACGTTTACGGTGAAAAGATGGAGTTTCCCATCATCCACTTGGGAGAGCGGGACGCGAACTTCCTGGCCGTTGGCGGTAACCGGCGTAGACGATGGCGGGGCAGAATTGGCGCGCGCGTAAATAAAATCGGCGGTGAGGACAAGTATGACTACGAGGCATGCAGTAGCGGCGGCCATCATCCAGTTGCGTTGGCGGCGATTTTGCGATTCGAGCAAGCGTTTCCCGGCTTCACCGGTGGCCTGGCTGGCGGCATTTTTGCCTGAGGCACTCTGCCACTCACGGAGAACCATCAGCGCGGCGGCGCCAAAGATCAAGACGAAGAAAAACAATTCGTTGCGAACGACCGGGCCGATGATGGCCATCTCCGTTTTGCTGGACGGAAGCCATTGGGCTTCGCTCAGCTCATGCAAGCCGGTAATCGCAAGCTGAAACGCTACGAGCATCAGAATGACGCTGGTGACTGCAAAGAATCGATGCAGGGGTACGCGCAACGTGCCTTTGAAGAAAAATAATCCGACGGCAACCGCGGCGGCAATGCCTACGAACGTGCCGATCCAGGTCTGCAGGCCTGCGCTGGAGAGCTCGACGGCACGAAGGATGAGCGCGAGTTCGGCGCCTTCACGCAAAACCATCAGAAATACAAATAAAAATATGCCCCACCCTGCCGCGGTGACGCCGCGCACGGCATAGGCCTCGACTTTTTTTTCGATCTCATTTTTCAAGTGGCGCGCAACGCGGTTCATCCATACGATCATCGTAACTACGAAGAAGGCGGCGACCAGCATCAGGAGGCCTTCGAAGCCGTCCTGGTTGATATGCCAATTTTCGAGGGCGATGGCGACGGCCAGGCTAAGAGCGGCAGCGGCGGCAACGCCCAACCAAACGAAACGCGCGAGATGGGCGCGGCCGGTGCGCGACAAATAAACGAGGATAATGCCTACTACGAGAGAGGCTTCGACACCTTCGCGGAGGGCGATGAGAAAGGCCGAGAGCAACGAGACTCCAATCTCCAGTTGTAAATCATTTGCAACTACGAACTAGTGTACGCTCGCGTGCAATTAGGGTCAAGCCACGCGCGTTCCTATAGATACCTCACGGTAGAATGGATAGACCAACTTAACGATGATTCGTATAACACAACGGGTGCTGGGCTCCATCTTTCTGTCCGCGCTGCTATTCCCTGGGCAATCTGAGGCCTGGAACCCTGCGCGGGCTGCCGGCCGGACCTGGGAACAGGAAGAGGCTCGGCCGTCAAAGGGCGACGTGCCGCTGCATGTCGATTTGAAACGGGCGCAGAAGGCTGCTGAGCGTGGCGACCAGGCGGAAGCCGCCGGGCGCATTGATGAAGCCCTGCTCTATTACCAAGAGGCGACGCACTACGCTCCGAGAGACGCGCGATATATAGCAAAAGAAGCGGCGCTGCGTTCAAAACTGGTGCGCTCGCATGTGGACTTGGCCGAGCGCGCGGCGCTGGAAGGCCGGATGGAAAAAGCTACTGAAGAGTTGCGCAAGGCGTTGCACATCGATCCAGGAAATACCGTAGTGGCCGAGCGGCTTACGCAGATGAACTCCATGGAAGATGAGCCTCCAAGTAAAGAGCAACTGGAGATGACGGGGCTGCCAAAGTTACAGCCGAAAAGCGGCAAGCAAGACCTGGATCTGCGCGGAGAAACCAGGTCGGTTTATGAGGAGCTATGCGCGCGATTTGGAATCAAAGCATCGTTTGATCCGGATGTTACGGGTCGTCAGGTGCGGCTGCGGGTAGAGAACGTCGATTTTTACACTGCGCTCATGTTGCTGGGGAGGCAGACGGGAACTTTCTGGCGCCCGCTGAATCCCACGCTGATTTTCGTGAGTACAGATAGTCCGCAGAAGCGCAAAGAGTACGCCCCGGAAGGACAGCGAGTCTTCCCGTTACCGGCGTCGGTAGCGCCCGACGAAATGACGGAACTGTTGCGCGTGCTGCGGGATATTACCGGCGCGACGCATATCCAACTGGATACAGGAAGCCGCACGATTACGATGCGGGACACGCCGGAGAAATTAGCGGTGGCGGGACACCTGATTCAGGAACTGGAGAAGGCACGCGGAGAAGTTTTGCTGGATATCGAGTTGCTGGAGGTGGACCGCGCCACACTGCAAAAACTGGGTCTGACGCCGCCCTCATCCACGTCGCTGATTTTGTTGACTCCGAACGCGGTGCGAACGCTAGCCAGCTCCACGGACCTGGCGAATTTACTGACCAACGCGCAGCAAATATTCAAGGGTCAAGGATTCTCGAGCATCCCGCCATTTATTCTGTTGGGCGGCGGATTGTCCACATTTTTGCTGACACTGCCGGGAGGCAGCGTGGACTTTTCGGATTCGCTTTCGCTGGTGCGCAGCGGACGAGAAGTTCTGTTGCGCGCGCAGGACAACAAACCAGCGACGTTATTTGTGGGAGACCGCATCCCGGTTACGTTGTCGCTGCTGTCGAACAGTTTGGGGACCGGCGGGGGCTTCACGGGAACGCCTTCGGGGGTGACTTTTCCAGAAACGAATTTCGCGGTGGGCAGCAATCCCACAGCTTTGGTGGCCGCGCCTTTTACCGGTGGAACGCTGCCGGACTTGGCGGTGGTGTTTGATAGTGCCGGGACGAATACGTTTACCGTTTTAAAAAATCAGGATAATGGGAACTTCGTGCAGGTGGCGCCGGCGCCGATCACTCTCAGCACCAAAGAAACCGGGCAAGTAGCGATCGGCACGGGAGTTTTTCGTACCGATAGTACCAAATTTACGACCGCGCAACCGCACGACGTCATTTTGGTGAACTCCACGTCAGACAACGTTTCAGTTTTGCTGGGTAATGTAGATGCCAATGGCGTGGCCAACGGAACATTTACGGAAGCTCCCGGCTCACCGATCGCGGTGGGAAAAAACCCCAGTTCGATTATCGTGGCGGACTTTAACGGAGACGGGATTCAGGATTTTGCGGTCACCAACAAAGCGGACAATTCCATCTCTGTATTTCGCGGGGTGGGCGACGGAACCTTCACGCAATTTCCCGCTTCGCCATTTTTGTTGAACAAAGGCGGAGTTGCGGAAACGGGGCCAGTGGCCATGGTGGCGGGAACTTTCCGGCAAGGAGACATGACGGATCTGGCGGTAGTGAACCAGACTTCCGGGAATGTCTCGATTCTGCTGGATACCATTGATGCGAATGCGAATATAACGTTCACAGAAGCGCCGAATTCACCGATCGCCGTGGGCACTTCGCCGGTAGCGATTGCCACGGGAGATTTAAATGCAGATGGTGTGGGCGATCTTGCCGTGGTAAATCAGGGCAATAACACGCTATCGATTTTGCTGGGGAGTACGACCATCAACGGAACGTTCACGCCCGCGCCAGGTTCTCCTTTGCTGACCGCCAACACGCCAGCAGGCGTACAGATCGCGAGTTTTGCGAATGGCCCTTCGCCCGATATTGCGGTGACCAATCAGGGCCAAAGCACGTTGAGCGTTTTTCTGGGACTTGGCGGAGGATTATTTCAGACGGGAGTTGAACTGAATACGCCGGTGAGCCCCGGGGCACTGATCGTGTCGCAGCTTACCAGCAGCGGGCTTCCGGATGTGGCGCTGGTGGCGCAAGGTTCGACAACCGGTCAAGGGCTGGTGACCATTGTTCAAGATTCGGCCGCACTGGCGGCAGCGGGCAGCGGCACCGGACAAACTCCATATCCGGGCGCGGAATATATGGATGTCGGTTTGAAGGTGAAGGCCACGCCGTTGTTGCATCCGAACAACGAGGTTACCTTACAACTTGAATTTGAAATTCGCGCATTGACGGGTGGGAATATAAATGGCATTCCCATCATTTCGAACCGCACGATAACGCAAACGGTGCGCGTGAAAGATGATCAGCCAACTTTGCTGGGGGGATTGACGGACCGCGAAGAGACTCGCGCGATTACCGGGCTGCCGGGATTTGCGGAACTTCCGGGAGTCGGGTATGCGTTTGGTGGGCGAACCCACAGCCTGACGGATACGGAACTGATGATTTTGATTACGCCACACAGATTACGTTCGCCGCAGCATCAGACTGGGACGATTTTTGCGGGGCATAGCGAACGTGGAGTTACGCCGAGTACGTTGCCTTCCGAACGGGTGCAGCCGCCATGATGCGGATTGAGTAGAGAACGCGGTGCTGGGAATTTTTATAGGCTATCTGGATAACCGCGTGGCCACATCAGAATATATTTAGCAAAAAATTCACAGCCAGTTACGGCAAAGGGTCGAAGACTACGACGGGCTGATAGGTGCGGGGCACGACAGCTTCGGCGATGGCGATCAGTTTGTCTTGCTGGCTGAAGACACGGAGACGCGGAGGGCGAGGCTCTCCGCCATCGAGTTGCGCGGTGGCGCCGGGGGGCGGCTCGACGCGGCCCGGTTGGATTTGCGCGACAGAAATATTAAATTTTGAGCCGTGTCGAACACGGTGCTCGATGACCGGCAATACATTCATGCGCGGAAAATTGGGCAGCAGATTTTCCAGGCGGATGAGGCAGGATTCGATTTTGCCCTGACGCGCGGCCACTGCTAACTCTTCGAGTTGCAGAGCCTGTTCCAGTGAAAATTCTCCCACGGCGGTGCGGGTAATTTCCGCAAGATGGGCGCCGCAGCCAAGCTTCTTGCCCATCTCATGGGCCAGCGCGCGAATATAGGTTCCCGAGGAGCACTCGATAGTGAAACGCGCGATGGATCCGGCGATTTCCGTCAGACGGTATTCAAACAATTCCACTTCGACAGGCTTCAGTTCCACGGGTTGTTTCCTTCTGGCGAGTTCGTAGGCGGGACGGCCGTGGATTTTTTTGGCGGAGAAAGACGGAGGCATCTGGGCGAACCGGCCGACACGTTCAGCGGCGAAGCGCTCAAGAGTGACGGCATCCAGAACGGGCGCGGAATCCGGGCCTTGGGCTTCGCCGTCGGAGTCGTAGGTATCGGTTGCAAAACCGAAACGGAAGCCGGCGTTATAGCGCTTGCGGCGGCCATTGTAGAACTGCACAAGGCGGGTGGCCTTGCCCAGAAGTAAAACGAGAACGCCGGTGGCTAGCGGATCGAGTGTACCGAGATGACCGATCTGCCTAAAGCCCACGAGATGACGAACGGCATCGACTACGTCGTGAGATGTTTTGCCTTGCGGTTTGTCGATGACGAGGGCGCCATCAAAAGGTAGTGGTTGTGGCTGCGGACGCAATGAGTCTTCCTATTCGGTGTGCTGAATTCCTGAGCTGCTGATTGTGAAGTTGTTCGGCCGCTTACGTACACCCGGAATGAGCACTATTAGCACGTCCGAAATGTTATCGCTGAATCGCCGGAAGCAGTATTGGCGGTGAATCAGCTTTGCGGAGATGGATTCGGTTTCTTTACTTCTTTCAAGAGCTGTTCGATGCGCTGAACTTTCTCCTGGGAAAGATCCAAGGTGAAATGCAATTCCGGAACGCGGCGCAACTGGAGGCGTTCGATTAATTCGCGACGGATATAGCCTGCGGCATGTTCGAGAGCTTTTATCGCGCCAGCTTGTTCCTCATCGGTGCCGTCCACGCTCACGAAAACGCGGGCGTGCTTCATGTCCTGCTGCACACGAACCTCGTTGGCGACGACCATACCTTCGAGGCGCGGGTCTTTCAGCTCGCCGACGAGCATGGCATTGATTTCGTGAGCGATTTCTTCGCCCACGCGCAGGTGACGATGATTCGCTGGACTCATGATGATCCTGTAAGACGCTTACAAGTTTTGAAGCACTCTAATCGGATGCGGCTGCGATAGCAAACTTTGCTTCCCACCGGGCGTTTCGCGAACAAAGGCGAAATTGTTTCAAATGACCTCGACAGTATGGCTTACTAAAAGCGGGCCTAGAATATTGTCCGCTTCGGCCAGAACATGCTGCAAGGATTCTTGCACCTGATGTTCTTCGTTTGAGAGGGTCACCACTCCGACTACGGAACGTTGCCAGGTATCTTCGTGCTCGAGCTCGGCTACGGCGACGTTAAATTTTGCGCGCAGGCGATCTTTCAGGCTTCGCAATACCTGGCGCTTGTCCTTGAGCGATTGCGCATGCTGGATGTGAAGCTCGAGAGTAAGCAGGCCGACGGGCATGCGCGGCTCCGGAGACGAAAGGTACAGCTACCTGCTGCGCGAGGTCGCAGCGGTATTGATGTTGCGTTCGGCGGCGGCTTCCGCGGCAGAAACCTTGGTTACCTGGAAGCATTCCAGAACATCGCCAACCTTCACGTCATTGAAATTGGCGATGCCCGCGCCGCACTCAAACCCGGTGCGAACTTCGCTGACGTCATCCTTAAAGCGCTTCAAGGAACTGAGTTTGGAGGTGTACACCACGGCCCCGTCACGCAGCACGCGAATTTGCCCGTCGCGTTTGAGCAGGCCATCCACGACATAGCAGCCGGCGACGGTGCCGGTGCCCTTGACGCGGAAAGTGTTGCGAACTTCGGCGCGGCCCAAGTAGGTTTCGGTAACGACCGGCTCGAGCAGGCCTTCCATGGCTTTTTTAATTTCGTCGGAAACTTCGTAAATGATGGTGTGGGTGCGAATGTCGACATGCTCTTGTTGCGCGAGATCCGCCGCTTTGCGATCCGGGCGAATGCCGAAGGCAATGACAATGGCTCCGGACGCAGAGGCCAGCAGCACGTCGTTTTCGGTGACCGCGCCGACGCCTGAGCCGATGATTTTGAGTTTCACCTGATCGGTAGAAAGCTTCGGCAACATTTCGCTGAGCACTTCGACGGAGCCCTGCACGTCAGCCTTGATAACGATGCCGAGTTCCTTGACGTCGCCGGCTTTCAACTGCTCATGCAGTTGATCGAGGGTAATGCGTGCGCCGCTGCTGCGAGCCATTTGCGCGTCACGCTGCTTGCCCTGGCGGTATTCCACGATGTGGCGGGCCTTGGCTTCGTCAGTGACCTGGAAGTGGTCGCCTGCATCTGGAACGCCCTGCAAGCCCAGAACTTCAACGGGCGTGGAAGGCGGGGCGTCAATCACAGGACGGCCGCGATCATCGAACATGGCGCGAACTTTACCGAAAACGGCGCCGCAGATGAAGAAGTCGCCTGCTTTCAAAGTGCCGTTCTGCACGAGGATGGTGGCAACTGGGCCGCGGCCTTTGTCGACGCGCGATTCCAAAACAGTGCCGCTCGCGGGGGCATCCGGATTAGCTCTTAGTTCGCGAAGATCGGCGACCAGCAAAATGGTCTCGAGCAATTTGTCGAGACCCTTTTTCTGCTTGGCGGAAACCTCCACGAACTCGGTATCACCGCCCCATTCGGCGGGCATCAGGCCATTTTCGGTTAGCTGGCGCTTGACGCGCTCCGGTTGCGCTTCGGGTTTGTCGATTTTGTTGATGGCCACAATAATGGGTACGTGCGCGGCTTTGGCGTGATCGATGGCTTCTTTAGTTTGCGGCATCACGCCGTCATCGGCAGCGACGACCAGCACGACGATGTCGGTAACTTTGGCGCCACGCGAACGCATGCGGGTGAAGGCTTCGTGACCAGGAGTGTCCACGAAAACCACGCTGCGGTCATTGACGACGATTTTATAGGCGCCGATATGCTGCGTGATTCCGCCGGCTTCGCCGCCTGCTACATCGGCCTGACGAATGGCGTCGAGCAAACTGGTTTTGCCGTGATCCACATGGCCCATAACGGTAACGACCGGTGGACGAGGTTTGAGACTTTCCTTGGTTTCTTCCTTGGCAACTTCAAGAACCATTTCCTCTTCGAGAGAGACCACGCTGACTACGCCACTGAAAGCTTCGGCCAGCGTGGTAGCGGTGGGCACGTCGAGAGCCTGGTTGATGCTGGCGAAGACGCCGCGGTCGAGCAAATTTTTGAGCAATTCTTTGGCGCGCACGTCGAGTTTCTCGGCGAGCTCGCGAATGGTGATGCCTTCGGTGATGGTGACGTCGCGCGGGGCGCGGGGCTCCGGCGGCGCAATGACCGCAGCGGCGGAGCGGCGATCGCCCATACCCGGGCGCTGACGAGTGGGATGAAGCTTACGCTCGCCTTCCTGCTCGCGCTTGTCGGCAACAGGACGTTGACGTTGAGGCGGCTTGCGAGTGTAAAGCGGCTTGCCAGGCTCGGCCTTCGGCGGAAGTTTTTCTGGAAATGGCGGCAGCATGCCCGGACGGCCGGGAGCGCGAGGGCCGGGGCGCGTGCCGGTAGGCAGGGGACCGCGGCGTTGTTCAAAAGGGCGAGCGGGCGCACTGCCCGGACTTCCGGCAGGACGCGGCGTGAATGTTCTTCCCTGTGCGGGTTGCTGCGGACGCATGGGCTGGCCAGGGCGGGGACCACCCGCGGGACGTTGGGCTCCCTGACCGAGGGGACGTGACGCTCCATGTGTGGTGCTGGGAAGTGGGCCGCGGTTGCCTGTGGGCAATGGCGAACGAGGCTGCATCGCAGGCCGCGATGCAGGCGCTCCTGCGCGAGACGGAGTAGCGGACGAAGCCGCAGGACGCACAGCGGGCGGTTGAGGGCGAAGACCCGATGGTGAGGGCGTGGCCGGCCGTTGAGCCGCCGGGGCACCCGATGGTGCTGCCGGCGCTTGCGGGCGAAGCGGAGTTGCTGGCGGCGCGGAGGGACGGAGAGGCGCACCAGGTTGCGGCGCGGCCGGTCTGGCGGCTTGCGGCGCAGAAGTTGCGGCTGTCGCGGGAACGGATGAAGCGGCCGGCGTGGCTGAGGCTGGCGGCGTGGGTTTTACTGCTGGAACAGTTGCCGCCGGGGCGGTAGCCCCGACGGGCGGTCTGGCTGGTGCTGTGGCTGAAGCAGATGGTGCTGCTGCCACGGGCGCAGTTGGAGCCGGCCTGGTGCGTGCTGCTTTTGCTGCCGCTTCCTTTGCCTGCGATTCGGCCTTGGCGGTGGTTTGCGCCGTGGACTCCTCTTCGGAGGCGCCTTTAATTTTTGCGCGAACTTTTACCGCGACGTCTTCCGGAATGGAACTCGAGTGAGTCTTTTTTTCCGTGACGCCATAACCGGGCAAAAGATCGATGATGGCCTTGGCTTTGACTTCCAGCTCGCGGGCCAACTCGTTAATACGAACTTGATTTGCTTCGCTCAGGACTTAGCCTCTTCCGGTTGCTCCGTATCGCCCTGGGCGGATTCGGAGGCACCCTCTGTTGCCGTAGCATGTTTTGATTTTTCAGAATTTGTAGTTGTTGAGTCAGCGGATTCGGCGCTAGCCTCTTCAGCATTTTCGGCGGTTTCGCTATCCGTCGACGTACTGGCGCCGGCGTCCGCGGAAGCTTCTTCCGCGTTGGTTTCAGTTTCGGCGGAAGCTCCGGAAGTTCCTTCCGGAACTTCGTCTGTGGCTTGTTCGCCTTCAGCGATCGCTTCAGAACCTTCTGTGCCCTCGACCGCGACACCTTCTTCGGTGGCCACCGCTGCTTCGCCGCCACCTTCGTAGAAGCGATTCACGGCCTGATAAATCTTGTCGACCATTTTTTCGCCGATGCCTGGAATTTCCATCAACTGCTCGGGAGTCATGGCAGCCAGCGCTTCCACATTGTTGATGCCGGCAGCTTCCATTTTTTCGATGGTCTTGGCGCCCACGCCAGCAAGAGAGGTGAGCGGCGTCGCAGGCGCGGTGAGGCGCGTCATCTGGTCTTCGATTTCGCGACGCTTTTCTTCTTCGCTCTTAATGTCGATATCCCAGCCGATGAGCTTGCTGGCCAGGCGAACGTTCTGGCCTTTTTTGCCGATGGCGAGGGAGAGTTGCGAATCTTCGACGATCACTTCGAGCTTGTGAGCCTCCGGGTCAGTGATCTGCACGCGCGTAACTTTCGCGGGGCTCAAGGCTTTTTGCGCGAAGGCCACGGTTTCTTCGCTGTAGGGAATAATGTCGATTTTTTCTCCGCGCAATTCGCGAATGATGGATTGCACGCGCATGCCCTTCATGCCCACACAAGCGCCGACAGGGTCGACGTCTTTGTCGCGGCTGGCGACGGCAACTTTGGTGCGCTCCCCGGCTTCGCGGGCGGCGAAACGGATTTGCACCGTCCCATCGTAAATTTCGGGGACTTCCATTTCAAAGAGCCGCTGAACTAGTGAGGCGTCGGCGCGCGAGACGATCACCTGCGGGCCTTTGGCGGCGCGATCCACCATTTTGATCACCACGCGAAGACGCTCGCCAATGTTGTAGGTTTCCAGTTTGGATTGCTCGCGCTTTGGCAAGCGTGCTTCGGTGCGGCCCATGTCCACGATCAAGTCAGGGCCTTCAGCGCGCTTAACGATGACGGTAACTAGCTCGCCCACACGGGTGTGATATTCGTTGAAGATGGTGTCGCGCTCGGCTTCACGCACTTTTTGCAGAATTACCTGCTTGGCAGTCTGCGCGGCAATGCGCCCCAGCACGTCGGTGGGCTTGGCAAGAATAATTTCCGAGCCGACTTCCACCTCGGGATTTTTTTTCTTGGCGTCGGTGAGGCTGACTTCCTTGTTGGAGTCAGTAACCTGTTCGACGACGATATGCACGGAAAAGACGTCGACCTGGCCGGTCTCCTGGTTGAACTTGGCGCGCAGATCTTCTTCGGTTTTGTAATACTTTCGCGCGGCCACAACCATGGCGTCTTCGATTGCAGACACCACCACCTCAGGCTCAATGTGCTTTTCGCGACTGAGCATTTCAATCTGTTGGTAGAGCAGATTCGCCATTTCTCGTTCCTAGAGTCCTTGCGACGCGAGAATAATATTCCGCGCATCCATGATTCAAATTCGTGTATCTAGAATTCGACAACCAGGTTCGCTTTGCGGATGGCATCGAGCGGAATTTCAACAACCTTCGCTTGCTTGCCTTGCAATTCGATGCGAACTTTGCCGGGTGCTACCCCCGCCAAGCGCCCTTCAAAAAACTTGGCATCGCCGACCGGCTCGGTAGTTACGATCTTGGCCTTACGGCCCCGGAAGCGCTCAAAATCGGCCGCTTTTTTCAACGCCCGGTCCATACCTGGAGAACTGACTTCCAGGATATAGCCGGGGCCCGGAATTAAATCCTCAACATCGAGGATGACACTTAACTGCTGGCTGACCCGCTCGCAATCCCCGTGAGTAATTTTAGGATAGGGGTTGTTTGGCGGCGCTTCCTCAGTAGCATCCGAAGCGTTGGTGCCATTTGAGTCGTTGGCGTCGGGGGCAGCGGCTGGCCCCGGGAGCCGGTCGATGTACACCCGGAGAAAGCGTTGTTTTCCAACTTTCCATTCGACGTCGGCGATTTCCAGACCTTCCGAACGCGCCACCCGCTCGGCAGCCTGGCGGACTTTTTCCAGATCCAAGCGAAGACTCCCCGGCCTATCCCGGTCCAGCTAGCGCTGTAACCGCGAGCAACAAAAAAGTGGGCTTGCGCCCACCCATTCGTGCGACCCGCTTCAGAGCGAAAGAAGAGTATATTCCGGCGGCAAGGTAAATGCAAGATACGGCCCCTTGGGGCTTGGCTAGTGGTTTCATGGCCAGCTTTTGAACGCCCCTGGCGTCAAGGCCCAGCAACAGCGGAATTATGCGAGTGCCAAGCCACATGCGCAGAGGGCAGTCGAACTTGCAGGAGACAAAATTCCCATGGCGCATGTGCTGCTAGGGGAAATCCTCCCGGGAGAAGGCAACCGGGAGGCGACACGACGTGAATTTGAACTTGTACTTCATGACTATTCGAAAGATGCGGCTGCGGCGGTAGCAAAAAGCGATCTTGGAGATCTTAATAAACCAGCGGCGGCGATGAGTTCTCGTGCGAGCGCGACGGTGTCCGCATCCGGAAACGAGGGGTTAGCCGCTGCTGACCTCGGCACCGGCCCGATACGTCCCTGGGGTCCATCGGATGTCGATCACGATTAAGCCGGGCGTGGCCGGGTACGTAAGTTGTTCCGCGGCCGATATTGTGAAGCGCACGGGAGAAGCGTCAACACAGCAACTCGAAAATTTCGAGAAGTTCATGGCCTCCGAGCACATTGAGCATGAAGAAATCGATCGTAATGGAAAGACCGGTGCTGTTCGAGCACGGGATTTTTCTTACCTTGTATTTATTGATCATGACAAAGGCGCGCAGATTTTCCTGAAAGAGAGCCGGGATGGGGGAACAGGGATTGATTCGTTTCCGACGTCACTTGCAACCGTTTGGACTGCTGGGACTGGGCGTAGATGTATTCCACCCGGGATTCGCGAGTGCGCTCGATTTTACGTGCGAGGGATTGGGACAGTGGCGAGGCAAAGCGGCGTGGCTCATGTACTTTCGGCAAAAGCCAAACCAGCGCTCGTATCTGCGGTAGTGGGAGACACAAAGACAAACGGTAGAAATTCCGCTGAAGGGCCGCGTGTGGGTAGCAGCCACGACATATCAGGTGCTGCACGTAGAAACGGATTTGCGCGAGCCGATGAAGGAACTCGAACTGACGCGGGACCATCCGGCGATCGACTACGGCCTGGTTCCTTTTCAGAACGGGAACACCGAACTGTGGCTACCGTGGTATGCGGACATGTGTTTGGAATTGCATCACCGGCGTTACCATCATCGGCACACCTTGTCGAAATACGCGCTTTTCGGCGGGGACACCAAGAGCGTCATCGGAAAACCTAAAGGGGCCGAAGACGTTCCTCCGCAGACGCCCTAAAGCGGCTGAGTCTTAACTAAAAAACAAAATCGCCTCGCGGCTCGAAAGCCGGAGGCGATTTTTTTGTTGCTGGCGATTTCTAACCGAAAGCTCAGGGCTTAGCGGGTGGCGGTTGAGTTGGAGCTGGAGCCGGCTTGGGAGTGGTGGATTGGGCCGCGGGCTTGGTTGGTGCGGGCTTGGGCGTTGTTGAACCAGCCTTCAACGGGTAGGCCTGATCGTATAAGCGAATGATGTCCTGGGTCACATCAATCTGATTGGAGGCGTACAAGATCGGCGTGTTCTGGGCAGAAGAGTCCAGAATCGCGACGTAACCATTTTCGCGGGCATAGCGATCGAGGACGTCAATCATCTTGCGGCCGATTTTGTCGATCACGTCGCCTTGCGAAGCATTGACATCTTCCTGATATTCGTCCTGTTTGCGCTGGAGCTGGCGAGCCAAAAGTTCGCCCTGGCGGGTCAGACGGGTTTGTTCATCCTGGCTCAAGGTAGATTGGCCAGCGGCTAGACGCTGCCGCAAATCAGTGATTTGCTTGTTCAGATTTTCCAGTTCGGTTTGGCGCGCGGCGAATTGCGATTGCAGTTCAGCGGACGCTTGTTTGCCCTCCGAAGTAGTTACGATCGCCTGGCGAACGTTAATGACGCCTAGCTTGCCGGGAACGGCCGCTGCGGCCGGAGCGGCCGCAGCGGCTCCCTGCGCCCAAAGGGCCGATGCCGAGGCGCCGAAGATGAAGGCCGAGGCAAGAATGGTGGTAAAAAATAACTTTCTGCAATTCACTTTGTTCTCCTTATGATGGCCCTAAGGGCTCTAAGCCGCGCCAATTTCCACGGCAGTAATCTCTGTGCAGCAGGCGATTGTCCGGCAGCTGTCCAAACCCTGAAGTATAGCGAGCCGCTTTCTTACCTGCAACGAAGAAACATATCTAAATGCGATCCAACTGGCCTACGCACTATCTCTTGGCAGTGAGCAAAATACGCGAACAAAATGGATGAAACAAATGCACGAAACTCGGAGCCGTGACTGATTCACGGCAAAGGCAAAAGTAGTACACGGTTGTTGGATTGATCGGCGATGACCGCCAAGTTGGTGAGCGGATGTATGGCGGCGGCAAACTGCGACGACCCGCTAATACCGAGCGTCGCTCTGGTCCTGAAGGTCTGCGAATCCACGATGGACACCGTATTACTTAGCGCGTTCACGGTGAGAATCGTGCTGCTCAGATAGTTGTATGCCAAGGCCGTTGGATTGATGCCCACCGGTATGGTCTGGGTGAGGCCGTTGTCGGGGTTGAACGCGGTAATCGTATTGCCTTGGCTGGAAGTTGCATAGAACAAGGTCGTGGCTGGATCGAAGACGATGCCTGACGGCGTGGCCTGAATTTGAGGCAACGTCACCGAAGTGTTCCGGCTGGGCGGTGTTACGCCGAGATCGACGATATCCAATCCGCCTGTAGCTGGAATTCCACTGGAAGAGGAATTCAAAATCAACGACGTTACCACCGCTGCGCCGCGATTATTTGTCCCGCGATCGGGATCGATGGCCACCGCAATGGGGTTCTGGTTTACGGCAATCGAGGAGGCAGTGACCGCGCCGGCGGGGACCGATAGCAAGGGAATGAGATTAATGGCAGAAACATTGTTCGAACCAGTGTTGGCAACTAGTGCGATGCCGGTTTGCTGATCGATGGCCAGGCCGTTGGGATTTGAGCCGACGGTAACGTCGGTGGTCGCCGGCGTGTTGGTATCGAGATTCAGAATGGATACGGTGCCGGGCTTGTTGTTGCTAACCACCGCCAGACCAAATCGCGAAATCACCGCCACGGCAGCGGGAGTTGCGCCGGTAGGAATGCGATGAGTCAAAGTGCCGAAGGTGGAGTCAGGCTTCAGGCTGATTATGGAAGCATCCGAGCACCCGAAATCGGCAACCACGGCGATGTTGCGCTGCTCGTCAATCGCCACCGCGCCAGGCGCGGAAGCGGTACCGGAACATGCAGGAATCGGAACAGCTTCAATTACCGAGAAATCAGTGCTGTTAGAAACGACGCCGCTGCTATTGACCACATCAAGAGCAAAGCGTCGCGGAGCGGTAAGGAACGACGATGGAATGGTGGCGTCGATTTCACGCGCGCTGACAAAGGTGGCGGGCACGGACTGGCCATCCAGGCGGACCACTGAACCAGCATCAAAACCGGAACCCAAAACTCGGACTCCGCTAAGAGTACCCGGTGTGATGCCACTTGTGGTGATCGCCGCCTGGGGTAAGAGCGCGCCGGGAATGGGCGGGGTTATGACCTGTTCGATGTTCACAGGCTTGAAGGATGTGCTGAGTTTGAAGTAGCTCAGGTTGTCGCTACCGGAATTGGCAATCAACGCGGTATTGGTGCCGGGATCCACCTGCACCGCGCCAGAGAGTTTCAGCGTAACGTTCGCGCCTGAGTTCGTGAACGAGATAGTCTTCTTACCGTTTTGCCCAATGTGGACGATGGCGTCGCGCTGCAAAAGTACAGGATCAATCAAGGATACTTCGTTGAGTGTGGGATTGAACAGTACCGCGGTATTCGTAAAGGGCTGGAATGAGACGTCCGCGCCGCCCGATTCGGGGGCGAGACCGGTTGCCGGAACTCCGGTGGTTTCCGAAAACAGCGTGAAGGAGCTAATGGTTTGATCCAACGAGTCAATGAAGCCAATCTGCGCGCTATCAGCATTGGGATCGGCCAAAACCGCGGTCCGGGCGATCGGGTTGATGGCAATGCCTTGAACTGTGGGCGTTAACGAGTAAGTGAGGAAGGCTGTACCGTAGGTGACAAAACCTGGGCTAGCGGTGGTGCTGGAAGTGGTATCGTCCGCAGCTGCTTGGGAATAAGTAAAGGTAGAGGCACCGATCACGCTGGTAACGCTAAAGGTGCCGTCAAAAATCGTGCTGTTTTTGCCGGGCGGAAGACCGCTAATTAAAACTGTGCCCGGATTGCCAGGGTTCAGATTATGCGGCGTCGAGGTCGTAACGGACACGATATTGGATGTTCTGGTGGCCGTGGTTATGCCGATGCGGGCTTGCGTGGCAACGTTCTGCAAATCCACGCCGGAGAGAGTCCCTGCGCCACCAGGGGTGACGTATGCGAGATCGACGCGAGGATCGACCGCGATTTGCGGATTCGAGCCGGTATTCAGAGTGACCGAGGCGATCGGACAATACGTTGGTATGGAAGCTGGAGGCTGGCCCGGCAAGCACACCGAGGCGGGTCGCGTCGGATCGAGGTTCACGATAAATCCCACATTGGTTGAAGCGAAAGCGACTATTCCGCGATGAGTCTGGGAATCGACGCCGACCGAATACGGAAACGGCGGAGCACTTGGAGGAGTCGTGGGAGCTGTAGCAGGAATTAACGTACTGAGATCGATTTTTCCGAGTGGGGTTGCAGATGGAGCCGCCGGAGGCGTGGGTATCTGGAAAATCCAAAGGCTGCGGTCCGCGTAGTTAACCACGGCAGCAATGTGGAGATTTTCGTCTACGGCTACGGCGGTTGGGAGGCTTCCAGGCGCGGTGCTGGCCGGGATACTTCCTGTTGGAATTGGGCCGCCGAGCAACGCGGGCGTTGCCGTACGCATATCGACAAACTGAATTGAGCTGGTGCCGGTTTCCGCGACCACCGCGACTCCCAGAACACTATCCTCTGCAATAGCGCTCGGGGCAGAACCGGCCGGCAGGGAAATAGTGGTAGGAACACCAGGAGGGTTGGTGTTGGCGTAATCGGGAACAATCGCGATGTTGGAATAGGCGGTCGAGGGCGAGGCGTTGTGGTTGGTAACAGTGATGGGATAAAGGCCCGGACCGTTCGGAAGAGAGAGCAGATTGGGAAGCACGACGTTCAGGCGTCGGGGAGTCGATACGTTTGTATCGTTAGGATTTGATATAGCCAACAACGACGTGCCGTTCAGTTGTGCAAAGGCGACTTCATTGGTGGGAGGGCCATAATAGCCCCCATCAATACTCATAAAAGGACCGGCGGGATCCTGAAAGCCTGCGGGCACAATTTGCGAATTCTGAGGAAAACTTGCAGGGTTTGAGGCCACCACCGCGGGAGTGACGGGAACAATATTCACGGTAAAATTTCCACCGGCAACGGTAGTCACCGGGCTGGCGGGATTTGAGCTGGTGATGGTCACGGTAAAAGATCCGGCCACCGCGAGCTGTTGGGCATTGAGGCGAAGACGAGCACCAATGGAAGAGGTAGAGGAGCTGGGACCAAAAATAACTTTCACTTGAGAGAGCTGATCGATGGGAGGAGTAACACCACTTACGTTGACAGCAATGCCGCTGGAAGTCAGATTCGAAGCACTCAGGAAAATATCCTGAAACAAGCCACCCTGAGGAGCGACAGACGGGGAAACGTTTGAAAAGCTGATGGGTCCGGCCTGGACTACGGTGACCGTGGCGGTGGCAAAGCGGGTAGTATCCAGCTTGGAAGTTGCGACGACCGTAACAGTTGGAGTGCTGGGCACGGTCGTTGGCGCGGTGTACAAACCAGTAGTGTCGACCGAGCCGCATCCTGGCGAACAACTGGCAGCCGTCGGAAGAATGTTGACGCCGGTGGCCTGCGTGACCAGCCAAGTTACGTCATTAGGAATCGGATCGGTGGTAAGTGTGGCATGAAATTGGAAAGGCGAACCTGTTGCAACAGTGGCGGTGGAAGGAGTTATAGTAACGCGAATTCCGGAATCCAAAGTGACCGTGGCAGAACCGCTCTTTTTCTTGTTGGCATTGGAAGTCGCAGTGACGCTGATGGTGGGTGGCGGATTAGGAACCGCAGCAGGGGCGGTGTAGGTAACAGTAGTGGGCTGGATATTGGAGAGAACACCTTGCGCCGCGGTGCAGGGAGCCGCCGCCGAAACGGTCGGAGTAGTGGAGCCCGCAGCGGTGGTACTGGTTGTGAAGGTGCAGGACCAGGTCACGGACGTGTCTGTTGCACCGGTCACGCTGGCGAAAAAGTTGGTCGACTGATTGACCACCAAGGTAACCGACGGCGGACTCACATTTACCAGCACGACGTTTGTAGGGTTGCTGCTGCTGCATCCCGCGAGCCACACACAAACGACGGCGAACCCCAGCCCAATAATTTTAGAAAGATTAGCCAACTGAATTCCCACTGTTTCCCCCAAAAACTTTTCGCGATTTTCCCGAGAAAATCAAGTTCGCTGGGCGAAGTTGCCGCGCCTAGCTATAGTAAATTTGCGAACAAAATCCAACATTAAAATGTCCGACTCACGGTAAACCGGAAAGTCCGCAAAGGTTCGAAATAATTCAGACGGCCCGGATTGGCGATGACCTGATTGATAGTCGGCGCAAACTGGAAATTATAGAAATCCTTGAGCGCCGGATTATTTTTGATGAGATCAATCTCGCTCTGCGAGACGAAGTCCGGGGGCGCAGTAATCTGCGAGTGCAGCCTGTTTAGGTTGAACGCGTAGTAGATGCGGAAGGGCGCCTGGATGATGGGCAGCTGCACCACGAGCTCCGCGCCGGTGGAGGCGCGTATGCGGAAATTTGTGCCCTCGGCGATCTTAAGCTGTCGCTGCAAGCCTATTTGCGACTGGGCATCCGGGAACTGCGTGAGCAGATTTTGAAAGCCCGTGGGATCAAGCCTCAAGGCGCTTTTTCGGACAATGCCCACGGTTCCGACATCCATAAAAATTCCGGCAGTCACCGGGCCGGCAATGGGAATGCGATATTCGAAGTTGCCCCAAGACTGCAAGTCGCCACCCGGAAAAGTAATGGTGTATCCAAGGACCGGTACGGAAAAGGCACGCGGTGTCGGTAATCCATTGCTGCTTAGATGGGTGGGATCCAGATAGATGAATGACTGCGAGGTGGCCGTAGGAATGAAGGTAACCGGTGAGATGGAACGAATATCAAATCCGCGAATATCGTTTTCACCGCCCATATAAAAGCGGCTGAAGGGCGGGACTTCCCGGCCGCCAAACCCGGTGATAAAGGCAGCGGTAACGTGAGCGCCTATTACATTGCGGCGCTTGTGGTGGGGACGATACAACTTCCAATCGAAAACGTTGGAGATACTGTTGACGTTGCCGCCCAGTGGGCCACCCGAAACCCCAAGGCTATAGAAGTAACTTTTGCCGGAAGTGGGATTTTGGGGATTGTTTACGGTGTTGTAGGTAATGCTGGGGGTGATGGTACTGGAGATGATGCCATTGAGCGCGCTAGGCCCGGCGATGCTGCGGAATTGAAGTTGTTCGAACAAAATCGAGGAAGCCTGGTTGAAGGCCGTGATGTTGGTGCGGGTGAGTCCATAGGTCACGGAAACACGCGTGAAAGGGCGTTTCTTAAGAGGATAGCTTGCGAAGGTGGTGAAACCGGTGCTGTTCTGGTTGTAATTCTGAATAAATTGCGGATTGATACTGACGGACTGGCCGGTTATAAGCGCTTGCTGCTGGGCCTGATCGAAATTGTAGCGGCTGGAGAAAACGGTAAAGCCGGTCTGGATGGGACGATCAAAAAGATAAGGCTCGGTAAAACCAAACTGGAAGACGCGCTGGAGGTTACCGAACTGCGCGGAGAAAGATAACGTTTCGCCGAGCCCCAGGAAATTGTTGGTCTGGTAAGTGAGACCGATAAAGCTACCAGACAGACCACTGACTCCGCCCTGCAAGCCGATGGATTGCTTGCCTTTTTCCTTGACCTTGAGGTTGATGTCCACCGTGCCTTCTTTGGTGTTGCGCTTTAGTTCGGCGGCTTTGTCCGCTTCGATGCGATCGAAATAATCAAGTTGGTTCAAGCGCAGGATGCTCAGTTCCCAGGCGCGCTTATTGAAGAGCTGGCCTTCATCGATGAGCAGCTGACGGCGGATCACTTTGTCCCGGGTGGTGGTATTCCCGCTGAAGTCGATGCGGCGGACGTAGTACTGCTTCTCTTCGTTGAACTTCAAGGTCAAATTGATAATTTTCTTGTCGTCATCGATGTCCATTGCAGGCTCAGCAGTGAAGTCAATGAAGCCGTATTCGCCATAAGCGTTTTTATAATTCTCAAGGGCCTTGCGAATTTTGTCGGTGGCGAAAATATCGCCTTGTTTCAACGGGAAAATGGTCTTGAGCGCTTCCACTTTGAGGGACAAGGCTTTGTCGGGATCGGCGCTGACAATTTTCAAAGTGCCCATGTGGTAGCGGTCCCCTTCTTCAATGGGGATGGTGATGTTAACGGCTTTTCCCACACCGTGGGCGGTGAAGGGGATGGGAACGCCGAGTTTGTAAGAGGGCGTGTCGATATTTTCCAGAATGGGATCTTTGACGATCACTTTGAAGTAGCCGTTGTCCTGATACAGACCGCGTACGCCTACTTCCAGGTCCTCGGTTAATTTGTCGCGATCGTAGGTTTTCGAGAGCACCGCGATTTCTGTGAAGTAAAGCGGGATCGCGTAGGGACGATCGTGACGCATGGCACGAATCAACTTGCGATCGCTGAAAGCATGATTACCCGTGAACTTGATGTGGCCGACTTTAACCTTGGGGCCTTCTACAATTTTGAAAACCAGGATGACCGCGTTACTGGAGGCGATTCTTTCATATTGCGGTGTGACCTTGGCGAATTGCCGGCCGTGTTCACCCAACAGCTCGCGCAGCACGACCTCCGCTTTTTTGATTTTTGTCGGATCAAACTGGCTTTCCACACTGAGACCGACTTTGCGCTCTTTGAAGCGGTCGAGAATGTCAGACTCGGAGACGGAATGAATGCCCTCATAGCGAATGCGGCGGATGACGGGGCGCTCTTTTACCTCGAAAATAATAATTTTCCCGTCGGGGCGATCGGGAGAATCTTCCACACGCAGCTTTACGTCTTCAAAAAATTGGGTATTCCAGAGCGCCTGGAAGTCGCGGCGCAATGTTTCTTCGTTGTAGTTATCGCCTTCACGGGTGAAGATGCGGGCTTTTAAGGTGTCGCTGCGGATTCGGCGATTGCCGACGAACTCGATGCGCTGGATGACGCCGCGAGTTGCGGGAACAGCTGGTGAAGGGTTCGGTGTAGAAGAACGCGACTGAGCATTGGCATTGGGTCGCGGGGACCGCGGAGGAGTATTCGACTGCTGGGGCGTATTAGATTGCGGAGAGGATGAAACAGGGGACGCGTCAGCGCCGGAATTGTTTCGCGAGGCGGCGGGTGATGCAATCGCGAACAGCAGAATAACGATCGCGATGCAGTGGACCCGGCCTGTCAAAACTCCGTAACGAAAACAGACTACCCTTCTTTGAGCGGCCGTTGAAATGCTCAAGGCCGCGCCCCCAAACCCAAGATGTTCATCTCCTACCGGACCAGGTGTGGGCCGGCATCGAAGCTAAGCATCGCCGGGAAGGGCAAACCCTTCCGGCGACGCGTTTGGTGTCAGATTCGTTAGTGAACTACAGGGGTTGCCTCGCCAACAGGCCGGAACGAGAGACCCTCCCCGGCAACGTAAATCTGCAGCGTTGCAGGTCTCTGAATTCCACCCTGAATCAGTGCTTCGGAGAGCGGATCTTCAACGTACTTCTGTAAAGCCCGCCGCAGCGGACGCGCGCCGTAACTGCGGTCCGCACACGTTTTCTCGAGAATCCACTGCCGTGCTTCCGGTGAAACGACAATCTGCACTTGCCGGTGAATCAGGGTGTCATTCAACTGGCCCACGAGCAAGTCGATAATGCGTAGCAAATCATCGTCGCCGAGAGGATTGAAGATGATCACTTCGTCCAAACGGTTGAGAAACTCCGGATTGAACGCGCGCTTCACTTCGTTCATCACCAATTCTTCCATGGACCTTTGACCGGCTTCGTCGGCGCCGGACTGGAAACCGATGGAAGTGCGCCGTTGCAGATGGCGGGCTCCCAGGTTGGAAGTCATGATGATGATGGTATTCCGGAAGTCAACGGTGTTACCAAGGCCGTCGGTGAGTTGGCCGTCTTCGAAAACCTGCAACAATATATTGAAGACGTCGGGATGCGCCTTTTCGATTTCATCCAGAAGGATGACGGAGTAAGGAGTACGACGGACGCGCTCGGTGAGCTGGCCGCCTTCTTCATATCCGACATAGCCTGGAGGGGCGCCAATCAGTTTGGAGACGGAGTGCTTCTCCATGAATTCGGACATGTCAAAGCGCACCAGAGATTTTTCCGAGCCAAAAAGAAATTCGGCGAGCCGACGAGCTACTTCGGTTTTGCCAACGCCCGTGGGCCCAAGGAAAAAGAAGCAACCGACTGGACGCAAAGGTGATTTCAACCCGGCGCGGCTGCGGCGAATGGCGCGGGCCAGGGCGGTGATGGCTTTGTCCTGACTGATAACGCGCTTGTGAAGCTCAGGTTCGATGCGCAAAAGTTTCTGCTGTTCGTCTTCCTTAATAGAGGAGACGCCGATACCGGTCCAGCGTGAAACCACTTCTTCGATGTCTTCGCGGGTAACGATGCCGGTGGAGGCGTCGTCGAGTTTGTAGCGCTCGCGAAGGCCGCGCAAATTTTCTTTTTCCTTGCGCTCTTCTTCGGAGTAGAACCGCGCCTTCTCGAATTCATGATTGGCGATGGCGGTTTCCATGCGGTGGGTGATGAACTTGACGCGCTTCTGCACTTCACCGACTTCTTCAGGAACGGAGGCCTGACGCAGCTTAACGCGCGCACCGGCTTCGTCGATCAAATCGATAGCCTTGTCCGGTAGGAAGCGATCTGGAATATAGCGGTTGGAAAGATAGACGGAATATTTCAGAGCTTCGTCGGTATAGCTGACGGCGTGAAACTTTTCGTAACGCTCGCGCACGCCGCTGATCACCTGGACGGCTTCTTCTTCATTGGGAGCGGGAACTTTGACGGATTGGAAGCGGCGCTCAAGTGAGCGATCCTTTTCGACGGACTTGCGATACTCGCCGGGAGTAGTAGCGCCAATGCATTGAATTTCTCCACGCGAGAGCGCGGGCTTAAGAATGTTCGCGGCATCCAGCGAGCCTTCAGCGGAACCAGCGCCGACCAAAGTGTGTAGTTCGTCGATAAAGACGATGGAGTTCTGACTCTCCATCAATTCCTTCATGATGGTCTTGAGGCGTTCTTCAAATTGTCCACGATACTTGGTACCGGCAACGATAAGGGAGAGATCCAACGAGAGGATGCGTTTGTCAGCGAGAAAGGGCGGAACGTCGCCATCGGAGATGCGCTGCGCGAGACCTTCGACGATGGCGGTTTTGCCAACGCCAGGCTCACCAATGAGCACAGGGTTATTTTTAGTACGGCGGCACAAAATCTGGATCACTCGCTCTACTTCGCCATCGCGGCCGACCAGCGGATCAAGAGAACCTTCGGAAGCAGCCTGAGTAAGATCGCGGCTGAACTCCGCCAATAAAGAAGTTTCCTTGGGGCGTGCCGCAGTAGTCTTCTCACCGGAAGTACGAGCCAGCTCCTCACGCAGAGTCGAGAGGCGCAGGCCGCGCTCCATCAAAATCTCAGCGCCAAAACATTTTTCTTCGCGCAAAATTCCGAGCAGCAAATGTTCGGTGCCAACGTGCTTTACGCCCAAGCGTTCAGCTTCCTCACCAGCCATATTAAGGATGCGTTTGCATTCGGCGCTGAGGGGAACCTCTACAGAGGTGGAGATGCGCTCGCGAATGGTGATGCGCGCTTCAATCTCTTTGCGGATGGACTCGATGGATCCCTGTTGCCGCAAGAAGCGATTGGCCAAGGCTTTGTCCTCGCGCATCAAGCCGAGCAAGAGGTGCTCGGTTTCGATGTAAGGACTGCCGTACTGGCTGGCCTCATACCTGGCAAAGAAAATTACTCGACGTGCTTTTTCGGTATAACGTTCGAACACGTTAGCTCGCTTCTCCCCCGGGGGTCGCACTCGCAGAGGCCGTAGCCTTGCCAGTGGTAAGAACGCCATGCTCCAGCGTTAGAACCCGATCACATCGCGCGGCGAGTGCCAGATTGTGCGTCGCGATAAGCGACGTCAAACCCAGCGTGCGGTGCAACCGAACCAACAGCTCGAACACAGCCCAAGCATTCTGCTCGTCTAAATTCCCCGTCGGTTCATCTGCCAGCAACACCGCCGGCCCAGTGACAAGCGCCCGGGCAATCGACACGCGTTGCTGTTCCCCGCCGGAGAGTTCCCCTGCACGGTGGCCGGCTCGAGATTCCAAGCCAACCTCCGCAAGCCACTTCCGCGCCATCCCCTGCGCGGAGGTGAAATTTTCGCCGCGCAACAACAGCGGCATGGCCACATTCTCTTCGGCCGTAAAATCGAGCAGCAACTGGTGCCGTTGCCAGAGAAATCCAACGGCCCGATTGCGAAATTCCGCGAGCAACGAGTCTTGATTCGATTCAATTGCTTTCGTCGCGAAGTATACTGTACCGCTCGTCGGCATGTCTAGCGCGGCCAGCAAATGCAGAAGAGTACTTTTACCCGCGCCGGATGGGGCCACAATCGCAATCATCTCACCCTTGTGCAAGGTGATGTTGGCGTCCACCAAAACCGGCAAAACTTTCGGGCCGTGACCGTAACTTTTCTTCAGATGACGACCTTCGAGCACGACAGGAGCGAGTTGCGGAGCGTCAAGTTGCGTGGTGGCAACCTGCGCGGCGTTAAGACTCGGGTTGGAATCTGCTGCGGTCATTTTGTCTCTGCGTGGATTGCTGCATTGCACTATGGTCGCCCCGCCGCATACCTACTTAGATGCGTCTATGTTGTCACTTGTAGCTGACACTCTTGTCGCGAAAATCTTGCCATGATTGTCGTCACAACTGGACAAAACGGTTCCTGTTTTTGCCCAACTTGGGTGGCTCGCGAAAATGGGCGCTCGAGTGCCATTTTGATACAGTATTAAGACCCTTTTTTTCAACTGGTTGAGAAGAGCTTTTTGAAGCTTACCGGCTCGAGGGTCACGCCGGTGAGAGCCCGCCTCGCCTCTGCACCACTCTAGGAGCAAATTGCGCACCAATCGTACGCACAATCACTCGTATCGGAGTATCTCGACAGGCAGCAGGCTGGCAGCGGCCCGGGCTGGCAAGATGGTGGCAATAAAAGAGATAGCCATGGCGATGAGGGTGATCCATACGCCATCCAATAAGCTGGGATGAAAAGGAACGTAGGGCACGGCATAGACCTGGGGATCAAGCGGAATTAAGTGGTAAAAACCGGCGATAAAAGCGAACAGATAGCCCAAACACAGGCCAACGAGTGTTCCCACCGCGCCGATCGTAATTCCCTGCCACAGAAAAATTTTTCGAATTTGCGTGCGACGCGTACCGAGGGACATTAGAACGGCGATATCGCGGGCTTTATCAGTGACGGTCATGGAAAGCACGACCAGGATGTTCAAACCGGCCACAAAGGTGATCAGCCCAATGAAAATGGCAGTCACCAATTTTTCCATTCGCAAAGCGCGGAATAACGCGCGATTTTCCTCCATCCAGGTGGAAGCCGCAAAACCGGGCCCGGCTTTTTGCCGAACCTGTTGCGCTATGACGGACGCGTTCTCGGGACTATTCAGGCGAAATTCCAGAACATTGACCGCATCCCCGCCGCCGGAAAGATTTTGCGCGTCAGCAAGCGTGAGGAAACACCAATTCTGGTCGTAATCGTAAAAGCCGGAATCGAAAACGCCGGCAATGCGAAATCTTCGCGAACGTGGTAGCAATCCAAACGGCGTCAAGCGACCCTGAGGGCTCATTAGCGTCACGTAATCGCCAGGTGAAAGCTTCCACTCATCGGCGAGCTGTTTTCCGACGAGAAGCGCGCCGATGCCATTCTGGTCCGGGGAGAAATCGAGTTGGCCGGCAATGATGCGCTGCAGTGCTTCGTCGGCGCGACGTTCTCGTTCGGGGTCGATGCCTTTGGTGACTACACCCCTGGATTGGCCGGCGAAAGACATAAGCACGGTTTGATACACCGCGGGAGTGACGGAGCGGACACCGGGTAAGGCGGATAATTTGGTGGCGAGCGATTCATAGTCGCGTATGCCGCCGGAACCTGGACGCGTGAGCGAAATGTGGGCGGTTACGCCGAGCAAGCGATCCTGGAGCGTTTCGCGGAAGCCGGTGTTCATGGCCAGGGCAATGACCAAAGTAGCCACGCCCGCGGCCACGCCAATGATGGAAAACAGAGTGACCAGACGAAGCACCGCAGGGCGGTGAGGTGACCGCAGATAACGCCGGGCTACAAACCATTCAAAGCGCATGGAAGGCCCCGCTGGTTATGCTTTCTCGCTGGGATTCGCGGCTGGCTTTTGCGATTGAGATTCTGAAAGCTCCGGGCGCGACAATGGCTCCGGACGCAATAAGGGAAATAAAATGACGTCGCGAATGGACTTGGAATCGGTCAGCAGCATGGTCAGACGGTCGATGCCGATGCCTTCGCCCGCAGTGGGCGGCAAGCCATAGCAAAGGGCCTGAATGTAATCTACATCCAGGCGCTTTGGAGATTCCTCGCCGCCTTCGGCAATTTGCGCCAGGAAACGGCGCTCCTGTTCCGCAGGATCGTTTAACTCCGAAAAGCCGTTGGCGATTTCCATTCCGGTGACGTAGATCTCAAAACGCTCGACCAACGAGGGGTCGTCTAGTTTCTGTTTCGATAGCGGCGAAATGTCGATGGGAAAATCGTAAAGAATTGTCGGCTGGATCAATTTGTCTTCGGCAATGGTTTCGAATAACAGGCCGGTCCATTCACCGGCAGTCAAATTTCCTTTTGCCGCAGCATACGGGGCGGCAGTACCTTTCGCCCAGGCGTTGTAACGTTGTCCGATGGCGGCAGGACCATCGGCAGACGACAATTCTTGCAGCGTCGGCGCGGGCTGCAGGTCCGCGGGCCAATATTTGATAATGGCTTCGCGCATGGAAAGACGCTCGAATTTTGCAAAATCGAGTTCATGCTCCCCGTACTTTATAGTCGTAGAGCCGGTGATGTTTTTAGCCAGCAGGGCGAAAAGATTTTCGTTGAGGTCCATCAAATCGCGATAGTTGCTGTAAGCCTCGTAAAATTCCAACATTGTGAATTCGGGATTGTGCTGAGTAGATATCCCTTCATTGCGAAAATTGCGATTGATCTCGTACACACGGTCAAAACCACCAACGGTTAACCTCTTCAGGTAAAGCTCCGGGGCGATGCGCAGGTAAAGGTCCATGTCCAGCGTGTTGTGATGTGTGACGAACGGACGAGCGGCAGCGCCCCCGGGGATCTGATGCATCATGGGAGTTTCTACTTCTATATATCCTCTGGCATCAAAGAATTTGCGCAGCTCCTGAATAATGCGAGTTCGGGTGGTGAAGACTTTGCGCGAGGCTACATTGGCAATCAGATCGAGATAGCGCTGGCGATAACGCAATTCGACATCGCTCAAGCCATGCCATTTTTCGGGCAGGGGCAAGAGCGCCTTGGAAAGCAGGAAAAGCTCTTCCACATAGATGGATAACTCGTTTGTCCGGGTTCGAAACAAATGACCACGCAGGCCAATGGAATCGCCGAGGTCTAACAGGTGAAAAAGCTCAAAGCCTTTTTCTCCTACTACATCTTTCTTCACATAGATTTGGATGCGGTCGCCGCCGCCTTGAAGATGGGCGAAACCGGCTTTGCCCATCAGGCGCAGGGAAACAATGCGTCCCGCGACACGGACGTCGCGACGATTGGCCTCTAGCTCGGTAGCGGACGATTGCGAATGTGCGTGAACCAGGTCCGCAGGGGTGTGGGTCCAGCGAAATTCGCGAGGAAATGGGTCAAACCCAAGTCGCTGAATCTGCTCGAGCTTTTTCTGGCGCTGCTCAAACTGGTCGCGGGGCTCAAATTGCAAACGGGAAATATCCTTTCAGGTGTTGGAGGGCGAGTATAGCGGCCAATGCCGGAGTTGAGCAAGGAACCATGATGGCGTATCGAATTCCGTCCGTGTAAGAAAAGCAACTGAGCCGGCAGCTCGCCGAGTCAGGAGACCTAATAAAAGACGCTTGGGCTCGTGGACTTTGTTATACTCCCCAATCTGTCCCCAGGAGACTAGCTTGAGAGACCCCGGGAGCCCCCTCTCAGGTCGTGGCGCATCTGTGCAAGCCGACTGGCGTGCCCGCCTACCGGAAGAAAAATTAATAGTTTTTACTGCATACGTGCGCAGGTTGGAGTCCTCGTACGGCATGCTCAGCGTTTCTCTCAACGAAGCTCTGGCATTACGTCAAGAAGGGCGGCTGATACTGTGCTGCCAAGCGGTGAGTGTAACGCAGAGCCTGTGTGCGCGGCTGAGCGAGTCGCTGGCCTCTTTGATTCGGGTGTTGAGCGAACATGCCAAACATTACGGGACCGTACCAAATGCCGCTCCGCTGGACCCACAAAACTTTCAAACCATAAGGGGGCAGCGGTCGGCACGCATGAGCGGGCTGCTGAGCAAAGTATTGCTATCGCAGCGCACTCAGTTCCTCCATAAATTGGGCACTCTACTGGAAATGGTAGAAAATCTCGGGAAAGAGTATTGCGAGAGCGCGGAAGAGTTGGGAACGGGCTTATCCACCGACCCGATCCTACTGTGGAAAACAATCGATGCCGCCCATTATGATCTGAATACTTGTCTTAGGGAGACGATTGTATTGTTAAAATCATTCCTGCGCGCCTTGCCAGACGATCAGCTGGCGAATTTCCAGAAATCTGTAGTCGGAGCATGGAGAGCCGCAACGCAGGAGAGTGGCGTCGCGGCAAGTCATGATTTACGGCATGGACGTATAGCCAACAGCGCGGGAAAATAGCCAAGCCTGCTCGCCGGCAGCATCCTGTCGCAGCACTTCGGAGAACAAAAACCGCCACTGGGTGTTTGTTCTTTAGAGCAATGCCGGCTACTGCAAGGACAACTCTAGGAGGGATACGGTGCATCCGAACGTGTGGATGCGCTGTTGGACCGTTGGCCCGGAATAGACCACGCGATCCGAGCGCTTCAGCTGTTTCACAATCGCCCAAACAAGCGACAGGTTCGC
Organism: Candidatus Acidiferrum sp.; assembly: GCA_035996445.1. Lineage (GTDB taxonomy): Bacteria > Acidobacteriota > Terriglobia > Acidiferrales > UBA7541 > Acidiferrum. The sequence continues at coordinate 42,448 of DASYJM010000257.1, forward strand.
AGTCGCCTAAGACGATGAGTGAGGCGGACGCTATTCGTCTGGCCCAGGCTGGAGATGCTGCGGCTTTTGAGTTTTTGTACCGGCTCCATGGCCGCCGAGTATATGCACTGTGCCTGCGGATGGTGGGTAATCCGAGCGATGCGGAAGACCTGATGCAGGAAGCATTTCTGCAGCTTTTCCGCAAGATCGGGACATTTCGAGGCGAATCGGCGTTTTCTACCTGGTTGCACCGCATGACCGTAAACGTCGTGCTGATGCGCTTGCGGAAGAAGACGCTGCCGGTAGCTTCGCTGGAAGAAACGACGGAGCCAGACGAAGAGACCGGAGGGCCTAGAAAAGATATTGGTGCGCCGGACTTGTTGCTAACGGGCGCGGTAGACCGGGTCAATCTGCAACGTTCGATTGAAAAACTGCCCCCGGGATACCGTACCGTGTTCGTGCTGCACGACGTGCAAGGCTACGAGCATAACGAGATTGCGGACATCATGGGCTGCTCGGTAGGCAATTCGAAGTCGCAGTTGCACAAAGCTCGAACCCGCTTGCGTGACTTGCTGCAAGAGGAAGTACGAGAGCAAGCCAGAAATGAACGCCAGATTGCTAAAACGCAGACGGGACAGGCGGATTGAGCTAGAATAGGGCGCAATTCAGGTACTCGATTGCGCTGAAGAAGCGGGGCGGAAAGCCATCCAGTGTCCTTTCCGCGGGGTGATGTGCAATGCAGTGCAGGGAACTAGACGTATTCTTTGAACAAGAAGGTTTGGCGCCGCTTTCTGCAGCTGCTCGCCAACACTTGTCTGAATGCCCCGCCTGTAAGCATTTTTTTGATGACGTGACCGCCATCATAGCGGTAGCCCACCAACTTCCCGCCGAGGTTGAACCTCCAGCGCAAATTTGGATTTCCATTCGGACAGAATTAATACACGAAGGGACGATTCGCGGATTTTCGAGAGAGCGGGAAGCAGCACCGTGGTGGCAATCGTTCGCGGAGCTATTCCGGAATCGCGGTTGGGCTACCGCAGCAGTGGCGATGGTGATGATCCTTGTGGCATTTTTGTTGACCAGCAAGCCCCGCGAACAGACTCTGCAGGTGCAGGAAGATCCTTACGCTTCCACGGTCACGACTTTGAGCCAGCAGGAGCATGATCTCGCGAATATGCAGCTGGCAAGTACGGGCGAAACTTCCGCGGTGGATAATTCGCTGCGACAAAATTTGGAACAAGTTGATGAGTTCATTGCCGATTGCGAGCGCCGCGTCAGGGAAGTGCCTTCCGATGATCTGGCGCGCGAATATTTAACCAACGCGTATCAACAAAAAGCCCAATTACTGTCCGCGATGATGGATCGCGGAGGGAGCCTGAACTGAAATGAAGCTATCAAGCGTGTTCACAGGAACGATTCTGCCGGTAGTCGGAGCAAGCGTGCTGTGGTGGCCTTGCGCTCCTGCTGAGGCGGCCGCGCAGCGGCTGGAACAACACTTTAGCGTCAAGGGCCGGCCGGTGGTGGTGATTCACAATGTTGGCAACGGGCGTATTGAAGTGAAGTCCTGGAAGAATTCGGAAGTAGTAGTGACCGGCACAAAGGCCTCCGACAAGATTGCCGTGGAAACAGAACAAGCCGGCGACCGCATCGACGTAACCTCCAGCGTTATCGATTTCACCGCCAACCCCAAGGAAATGGAAGCTGACTTTCAGTTGACGGTTCCCGAAGAAACGGAACTCCAGCTTAAAACCCAGACGGGATTAATCTACGTTGAGCAGGTCACTGGCGACATGACGCTCGACAGTGTGGCCGGGGACGTACATCTGAAGGAAGTTTCCGGTTACATTATTGTGACCACTACCGGTGGTTCGCTTGTTTGCACACAATGCGCCGGAAAGTTGGAATTCAGCTCCATCAGCGGCAGCGCCCAGGTATTGCAACCAACGTTGCATAACGTGAAGCTGCGTACCATGACCGGCAATATTTTATTTGACGGCGATTTCGTGCACACCGGGCTGTATAGCATGCGCAGCGGAAAAGGTTTAGTGGAAGTACGCTTCTCGGGTAACGATTCCTTCGATTTGACCGCGCAAACGGCGACCGGCACGGTGGATAATCAAGCCGCGGAATATCTGAAGCCCGATTCCCACGGCGTAAAACATATGGCCTCTAAATTTTCCAAGGGCCTTTTCGGCACGGTGGGCATGGGTTTCGCCAAGGTCGAACTTTCCTCCTACAGTGGTACAATCCGCATTCTGAAGCGCGATTAGTTTTTCTCGGCTCACAAACGTGACACAGCCTCCGCCTTTGCGCGGGCCGCGCGCCCGCGTACAGATTTTATGTCTTGCAGGCTTTATGGGCTCCGGCAAGACTACGGTCGGGACACTACTGGCCCGTCAACTTGCGTGGCGATTCGTAGACCTCGATGCTCGCATTGAAGAGGCCGCGGGCCTGTCCATTCCTGAAATCTTCGAACGATTGGGCGAGACAACGTTTCGGCAAATGGAGGCGGACCAGCTGCGGGCCGCGCTTGGCCGTGCGTCAGAGCATAAGGAAGGCACGGTGCTCGCGCTGGGTGGTGGTACGTATGCGCAAGCGGGATGCCCGGAATTTTTGCGCGCCGCAGGTGTGACGGTACTATGGCTGGACACGCCGATAGAGACATTGCTGGCGCGCTGCATGATCATGCCCGGGCGGCCGTTGTTTCGGGATGAATCGAGCTTTCGAATGCTGCACGCGCAACGGCTGCCGTCGTACCAGCAAGCGGATTATCGAATGGATAGTTCCGGTGAACCTGCCACGGTGGTGGCGGAAATACTGCGGCGTGGCATCGTTGGCGGCGGCGCGGGCGAAGAGCACCTGGTAGTGGAGAAACCGTAATCGTGAGGATGAACTTGAATGAGGTGCGGATGAAAAGAGCATCGGCAAAAATGCGTTTGCTGCCGGCGATTGCGATGATGTTGATCTGCGCTGTTTCCGGGCTGGCGCTGACGAAAGGGCGAGTCGCTGCGGGCGCACCAGTTTTTAGTCCCGACAAAGGAAAACTAGTGATTCAGCTCAACGGCGAAACCATCGGGAGCGAGCAGTTCGAGCTCACGCAGACGGGAAACAACTGGCTCGCGAAAGGCACGACTGAGCTGAAGGTGCCGGGCACCAAGGCCGCCACCAGCGTCAGCGGAACATTAATGTTGCAACCAGACGGCGCGCCAATCAGCTACGAGTGGACTTCGCGCGCGGATAAAACCAATGGAGCGCACGTGGTTTTTTCCAACGGTGTCGCGAAGATTACTTTGGAGATGCAGGGAGCGCGCCCATTCGAACAAGATCTTTCGTTCAACGCCCCGGTGATTGCGGTGCTGGACAACAATCTGTATCACCAGTACGCGCTGCTCGCGAAATTGTATGACTGGTCGAAACGCGGAACACAAACTTTTCCGGTGCTTATCCCACAAGATTTGACCCCGGGGACCATCACGGTGAAAGCTACGGGCTCAACAACGCTAGATGGCAAATCCTATGAAGGCTTGCGCGTAACGACAGTCGATCTGGAAGTGCTGCTGCTGCTCGATTCGAATCACCGGCTCATGCGTCTGGAAGTTCCTAGCGCCAAAGTTTCGGTCGTCCGGCAATAATTCGCCTCTAATCCTGCGCACACCACACCTGCGTGCTTCAAAGACCAACTTCAAAGTCCCAGTTCAAAGGCTCAGAAAAAGCCCCACCCCTGCAAAAATCCCAAGGATGGGCCACCCAACTTCAAGGGCCAACTTCAAGGACCACTCGAGATAAAGAGTTAAAAAAGAAAAACGGGATAAACATTTTTGTTTATCCCGTTTCGCGTTGAGAAAAATTGTGCCGCAGCAGTTTTACATCTTGGCGAGCGAGCGCTGATAGACCGGTGCACCCGGGCGTCGCATTGGATAACCCTGTGGATTGCCGTGTGCATGGGTAAGTGCATGTCCATTCGAATGGCCGGTCCCGATGTGACCGTTACCGTTACCGTTCCCATTGCCGTTCCCATTCGCCGACGCTTGCTGCTGAGGCAGCCGCGCCGGATTACCGATAGGGCGCAGCGTGGCCGGAATCGCAGCAACGTGATCGCTGATGGCCTGGAGCCTCTTCAGAATGGATTGCCATTGCTCCCAATCCAACTGGCGCAAAAAGGGACGCAGTCCCTGGATGAAAGGATCTTCCAGCAGCGCCTCGCCGTCGGATTCCGGAATAAAAAACCGGTTCAAGCCCACGTTGAGCGCTTCGGAAATCTTCTCCAGAGTGCCGAGGCTGGGAGTCATCTGACCGCTCTCAATGCGCGACAAATAAGAGCGCGAGACCTTGGAGCGCGATTGGAGCTGGCTCTGGGTCATCGCACGCGATTCGCGCAACTGGCGAATGCGCTGGCCGATGTTTTCAACGGTCTCCTGGTTAATGAATCGGTCGGACGCCACTTCGGGTGCTGCTTCCTCCACGGGAGCAGCTGGAGGAATTAGAAACTCCAGACGCTGCGGCAGGGCCCGTACACAACGGCGGCAGTTACCGGTGCGCGTCCGGTATTGCACGAGACCACAGGTCTTGCAACGAATGACTTCCCTGTCCATCTCGAAAGAATCCAACGAATTCATAGTTTCTTTATCAATTTGTGAAGACACCGGCACTCCTTGCTGACGGATTTTCCGGCGTGCGGATGGGATGAGAACGCTGGAACGTTCTAAGGGGGGAAGACAGTAACTGGCGCGAGAGGGAGTTTCTCCCGGGAGGCCGTTGGTGTCAAGAGTATTTTTAGTTTTTTTTATTTTTTTTCTAGGCACTACGCTACATGTTCGCCCTGTACCAAGGGACAGGTATCTAACGCATGAGGTACTTTTGAGCGCGCAGCGTTGCGTTCAGCAAGAGGTGATCAATTTGTGCGCGGAGAAATTCAGTGCGGAATTGACGCCGCGATTTTTCTACGCCGAGAAAATACTGGCGCGAGCGAATGCTGATATTTTTCTGTATGCTGTTGAGCTTTCAAGAGAGGTGCGCATGCCAAAGCGTGAGGATGCCTGGAAATTGCTTTGCGAATATACGAGTTCTGAAAGTCTGCGCAAACACATGCTCGCGGTGGAAGCGTGCGTTCGCGCGTATGCGCGCAAATTCGGCGCGGACGAAGATCTGTGGGGGATTACCGCGCTGGTGCACGATTTCGATTACGAGCGTTGGCCCAACAATGATCACGCCGCGGACAAA
>DASYJM010000258.1:0-7237 GCA_035996445.1 Candidatus Acidiferrum sp.
ACGACGTAAGCACAAACTACAACGTTTCTTGCCAGGGCTACCTTCCGTAACAAATAACTAGCCATTAATCTGCCTTCCAGTTGGATCCTGCTTTTATCAAATGCACATCCCTGAAACTACTTCGTGGCGTTCTTCGCCGAGAGTACGTGGGAGTTCGCCATGCTATCCGCAATTGATCCGCAGAGCCTCTAGATTTTTGAGAAAGGTCGTTGTCACGGCCTTACGTGCGTGAAGGGTTGAGTCTCCTCCTGCTCGTAAAGCATCCAAGGCTCGTACAGCATATAGCCTTGTTAGGAATGACCAGTCGGAATAGGATGTTGCCCCCACGCCGTCAAAAAACTTGGAGCAAAGGAGGCGCCCTTGAGGATCATTCCTAGATTAGGGTCCACGTCCCTGTTGGCCGGCGTTCTGTTGTCCCATTTAATAAGCGCGCTGGCGCAAACGGCTCCTGGCTCAAACTCGCCAGGTGCCGCTGTACCCGGAACGCCCCAAGGCGGTTCGTTCTCAGGATCGGTCCCTGAAAAGCTGGTTCCAGGCGTTCTCCCGCTTTCTTTGCAGGATGCCATCGACCGCGGCTTGAAGCAAAATCTTGGGCTGCTGCTCTCGAATACTGACATTCGTTCCGCTCGCGGACAGCGCTGGGAACAATTGAGTGCACTCCTACCGCATGCGACATTGTCGCCGTACGTGGCTGCGTCGAAAATCAATCTCGGCGAACTAGGACTTACTAGCCTGCCCGGCGTTACCAATATCCCAGCGTCAGTAGGGCCTTTTTCCTATTTTGATTCGCGTGCCACCGTGACTCAGTCGCTGTTCGACTGGAAGTCGATCAACGCCACGCGCGCGGCCAGCCAGAACGTCAAATCGGCGGAATACTCTTACAAAGACGCTCGCGATCTGGTCGTGCTCGCAGTGGGCTTCGTTTACCTGCAAGGCATCGCGGACGAGGCGCGCATTGAAACATCGGAAGCGCAGGTTAAGACCGCCCAAGCGCTATTCGATCAAGCAACGGATCAAGTGAATTCAGGTACTTCGCCGGCCATTGACGGCTTGCGCGCCAAAGTAGAACTGCAGACTCGGCAACAGCAACTCATTCAAGCCAGGAACAACTTCGCCATCCAGAAACTCACCATCGCAAGAGTGATTGGGCTCGCTCCTGGACAGGAATTCGAGCTGACGGACAAGTCGCCCTACCAACCGATCGCGAGCATCACCGTTGACGAAGCCCTGAAACGCGCTTACGATTCGCGCTCCGATTATAAGGGCGCCATGGCGGAAGTCCGGGCGGCGGAATTTTCCCGAAGAGCTGCCACAGCGGGCTATTTGCCGTCGCTCTCCTTCAATGCAGATTATGGCGTGGGCGGCTCACATCCCTCGACCGCCACACAGGTATTCGACGTGCGTGGAACGCTGGCTATTCCGATTTTTCAGGGTGGCGCAGTGCATGGTGATGTTTTACAAGCCGATGCCAGGCTGGAGCAAAGCCGTGACCGCCTGGATAACTTACGCGCACAGATTGACTCCGATATTCGCACTGCCTTGCTGAACCTGCAGTCGTCCGAAGAAGAGGTCAATGTCGCGCGCAGCAACGTTGATTTATCGGAAGAGACGCTGGTCCAGTCGCGTGATCGTTTCATCGCGGGTGTCGCCGATACTGTAGAAGTAGTGCAATCGCAGGAAGCCGTGGCCTCGGCGCACGAACAATACATCTCCAGTCTCTATAGCTTCAATTACGCAAAAATTTCCCTGGCACGCGCTCTTGGGATGGCTGAAGCAGGCGTAAAAGAGTATTTCAAAGGAAAATGAATATGGTGGAAGAGAATTTACCTCGCTCGGTCCCCCCGCAAACGGAAGCCGCATCAACCGTTAATCCGCCAACCGCGGCAGAGAGGAAGCCCCCAGCTCGCCCATATACCGCGCCGAAAAATCGCAACAAAAAGTTGATTCTCGTCGTGGTGATCTTGCTTGTTTTGGTTGGGGGCTTTTTCCTGTGGCGCTACTTCAGCACCTACGAATCTACTGACGATGCTCAAGTCGATGTTCATCTCTATCCCGTGAGCGCGCGGGTCTCCGGCTACGTAGTGAAGGTCAATGTCGACGACAACCAGTGGGTACAGAAGGGTACGGTGCTGGTAGAAATTGACCCCAAGGATTTTGAGGTGGCCGTGGCCCAGGCGCAAGCCAATCTCGCCAATGCGGAAGCCACCGCTCAATCGTTGAATATAACTGTGCCGATTACCTCGACTAACACCTCCAGTCAACTGCGGTCCAGTGCATCGGGTGTTGAAAATAGCCGAGCCGGCATCATTGCGGCGGAGCGGCAACTGAGTGCCGCGCACGCGCAAGTACAGCAGGCTGAGGCTAACGATGTGCGGGCGCAAGAAGATTTACGCCGCTATAAGCTACTGGTGGACAAACGTGAAATTGCGCAGCAGGTTTACGACCAGGCTGTGGCCTCCGCCAAAGCAAGCACTGCGGCGGTGGCGGCGGCTCGCGCCAACGAGTCCGCGGCACAACAATTCGTACAGCAAGCGCAAAGCCGCTTGGTGGAAGCGCAGGCCAACCTTCAGTCCGCTGGGACCGGCCCGCAGCAAGTGTCGTCCACTCGCGCTCGGGTTCGCGCCGCGATAGCCGATGTGGAGCAAAAACGAGCGCTGCTCGAGCAAGCACAGCTGAACCTCCAGTACACAAAGATTGTTGCCCCGGCTACTGGCCAAGTGAATAAGTCGGTGGTGGTCGGAATGAATGTCCAGGCCGGGCAGCAACTCCTCACCGTCGTGCCTCTGGATGAAATCTGGGTCACCGCCAATTTCAAAGAGACGCAGCTCCGGCACATGCAAGTTGGGCAGAAAGCCAAAATCCATGTTGATGCTAGCGGGCGAACCCTGAACGGTCACGTGGACAGCATCGCGGGCGCAACCGGCCCGACATTCAGTTTGCTCCCACCCGAAAATGCCACCGGCAATTACGTGAAAATCGTGCAGAGAATTCCAGTCAAAATAGTTCTTGAGCAGGGAGAGAATCGCGAACATCTTCTGCGCCCCGGGATGAACGTGGTGCCGGATGTGTATCTTCAATGAGCAGCGCTGCACTCACCATGGATCAGGATGTTTGGCGGCCTAGTTACAATCCCTGGCTGATTGCAGTAGTTGTGGCGCTGGCTGCATTCATGGAGGTTCTCGACACCAGCATCGCCAACGTGGCGCTACCGTACATGGCCGGGAACCTGGGCGCCAGCAATGATCAAAGCACCTGGGTGCTGACTTCTTATCTCGTATCGAACGCTATCATTCTGCCCATTAGCGGTTGGATCGCCGGCGCAATCGGACGGAAGCGCTTTTTCATGGCGTGTTTAGGCGTGTTTACCGTGAGTTCTCTGCTTTGCGGAATAGCTCCGAGCCTTGGTTTTCTACTGCTGTTTCGCGTTTTGCAAGGCGCGGGCGGCGGCGGGTTACAGCCCATGGCACAAGCTATTCTGGCCGACACTTTTCCGCCACAGCAGCGGGGTTTGGCGTTTGCCCTGTACGGCATCACCGCCATCATGGCGCCCACCATCGGACCAACGCTGGGCGGATGGATCACTTTCAACTATTCCTGGCGCTGGATATTTTTTATTAATCTTCCGGTTGGTGTGGCTACCTGGTTTTTGGTGCGCCGCTTTGTCGAAGATCCGCCGTATTTAGACAAAATAAAGGCCGCTGGGGTAAAGCTGGATTACATCGGTATAGCTCTTCTGACTCTTGGCGTCGGCGCGTTGCAGATTTTGCTCGACAAAGGGCAGGAAGACGATTGGTTTGGCTCACGGTTCATCACCACGTTGGTTGTCGTCTCAGCAATCTCGCTGATCGCTCTGGTGATTTGGGAATGGTATCAAAAGGCGCCCATCATCGATGTGCGCATGTTCAAGAGTTTCAATTTCGCGAGCGCGAACTTGATGATGTTCACCCTGGGGATCTTACTGTTCAGCGCCCTGGTGCTCATGCCGCAGTTTCTTCAGACCCTGGTCGGCTACACTTCGGAGCTGGCCGGGCTCGCGCTTTCTGCCGGCGGTCTCGTCTTATTGTTTGAGATGCCCGTGATGGGTAAACTTACGACGAAAGTGCAGGCGCGCTACTTGATCGCCTGCGGCTGGCTGGCGTTGTCCATCGCTATGTATTACTCCACCAAACGCATCGACTTGTCGATCAGCTTTAGTGCCGCCGTATGGTTGCGCATCGCGCAGGTGATTGGTTTGGGATTTTTGTTTGTGCCCATCACTTTGGTCGCTTATGTCGGAATCGCGCCAGAAAAAAATAACTCGGTGGCAGGTATCGTTAATTTTATGCGCAACATGGGCAGCAGTGTGGGAACTTCGCTGGTTACCACCCTCATTGCGCGACGCTCGCAATTCCACCAGGAGATTCTTGTCGGATTCGCAAGGCCCGACAATCCTAATTTCCGAAATACCGTAAATGGCTTGAGTCAACACTTGGCGGAGTCTGGGCTGGGCGTTCATGAGGCGCGTGCGCAAGCCTACGCAAGAATTTACCGAGAGGTGCAGGCGCACGCGGCTAGCCTTGCGTACATTGATACCTTCATGGTTTTGGCGGTGGGCGCAGCAATTATGTTCTTTATTGCTTTTCTGTTGAAACGCAACGATCCAGGTGGCGGCGGCGCAGAACTCGCAGCGGGCTGAGCAAAGTGGAATTATAATCAGCATGCGGCCTTCACTGGCCGCTCGCCTCGGGGGCCAACGTGATTAAGATAATAACTATTGAACGCGAGTACGGCAGCGGCGGCGGCGAAATCGCCCAGCTCGTTGCACAGCAATTGGGATGGAAGCTTTGGGATCAGCAATTAACGGAAGAGATCGCCAAGCTCGCGAATTGCCCCAAAGCGGTGGTTGAAGTCCGCGAGGAGCGCAACGATCCGCTGTATTACCGGCTTTTCAAGTCGTTTTTGCGAGGCAGCTATGAAGGCAGCCTCAATGCCCACAAACTCAACGTGGTGGACAGCGAAAGCATCCTGAAGATTACCCGGCGTGTTGTTGAACAGGTCAGCAAAGAAGGGAACTCGGTCCTTGTCGGACGAGGATCACAGCAGTTTCTCAGGGACCGTCAGGATACGCTGCGCGTATTTCTCTACGCTCCAAGAGAAGACAAGGTGCGGCGTCTGATAGATCGCGGCAAGAGCCAAATCGAAGCCGAACAACTGGTAGATACGGTCGACCGCGAGCGCAGGGATTTCATTCAAAAATATTTCGGCGTCGAATGGCCGGACCGCGGCGTCTACCACACCATGATCAACACCACGATCGGCAACCGGGCTGTCGTTGACATGATTCTGGATTCCGTGAAGATTGTTAACGCGAGTCTCGCCGCCTAAGGGAAGTGTGGCCGTTCTCAATGTGCTGCCGCAGCAGCCATCATCCCATCATTAAAGTTCTTGAAAAACGCATCGTACTGTCCGGATCTCTCGGCGAAACGCAGCGGCTTCACGCGCTCCACACAGATTTCCGTACTATTTGGAGAGTTCTCGAGGATATTCATAGTTTCGGAAATGAAGTCCTTGAGCGGCATGGCATTTGGATCGCTTAATTGTCTCGCTCCCTGTAATTCCGTCTGCACATAGGGTGGAATGAGTTCGAGTACCTGCGCCGGGGTGTCTCTAAGTTGGTTGCGCAACGATTGTGTGTAGGAATGGATCGCCGCCTTGGTGGCGCAATAGGTCGGGGTCATCGCCAACGGTACAAATGCCAAGCCGGACGAAACGGTCATGATCACAGGGTTTTGCTGTTTCAGAAGAAACGGCAATAACGCTGCGTTCAGTCGGATTGGCCCAAGTAAATTCGTCGCCACTGTTGCCTCCGCGTCTGCAATCGCGCCGTCCTTCAAAGGCTCGGGTTTCATAATCCCTGCGTTATGGATGACGGCGTTCAGGGCCGGGTAATCCTTCTTCAGTTGTTCCGCGAAGCTCCGGATCGCGTCACCGTTTTCAATGTCCAGGACCGCAGCCTTCATCCCTGGATTCGCCGCGACGGCCTCATCGAGCGGCTTTTTACGGCGGCCTGCAATGACGACTTGATTGCCCTTCGCATGGAAAGCCTCGGCGAGACCACGGCCAATCCCAGTGCCTCCGCCTGTTATCAGAATTGTGTTGCCACTGATTTTCATGATGTTTCTCCTTCACCTGCATACTAAGATGAACACGAACCAATGGGAAGTAGGCACTTTAGAGCGCTGTAGTCTCCAAAAAGAGAGTGACTCCGTGCCCGCACAGGCCCCTTGCCTAGCACGGCGACGGCGCTACGTTTGTCCTTCGGGAGTGGGATGTTTTGGGAACGAAACGCCATTTCGTCGACCATCGCCTTAAAGCACGGTTCTTTTCTTGTTCTTCATTCTCTAGCTTCCACAGGAGCGCCTCGTCTGGCCCAGCAAGCTGCATGGGGAACTTTACATTCGGCCTGAGCTCCGGGCAGGTGTGGCATTTGTGGTACTGGACTTCAAACGTGAAAGTCTTACGTTCCGCATGCGGCACCAGCAATGGAATGGGACTTTCAGACGCTACATGCCATGGAGCACTGGCATCGCTGCGCACTTGGAAATAGAAAATCATGACGCCGTTGATTTTTCCGTCTGCCTCTTCAATCGTGAGATCGATCCCTGGGAGGTTATTCATTTTCCCTTCCCAGGTTCCGGCGAACGAAAACGTCGCGTGAACTGGCATGGACCCTTGGACGAGAAGGAGTATTCAAAGCCTGCAAATGCGGCGGATGATCGGCACTTGGTTGGTTTTCATGTCTTGACACTCAATAATAAGACAATCGAGTGCAGTGGATTTGTCTACGAGACTCGTGACTTCGTTGTCCCACGTCGGGCAGCACCATGGATCGTGATTTCAGAACCTATCCGGTCGAACGGATTTCCGCAGTGGACGAGAAAGAACTCGGCCGGCTTCTCTACCCGCTTCTCAAGGTCGATGACCGGCCCAAGCCTGCGGAGATGCTCGCGGCCACAAGACCTCTTCTCGAAGCCGTTTTGGACCTCACCTGTGAGGAAGCCTATCTAGTTGCCATCGCTTCCGGGAAAATAAAGATAAGAAACTCCTTGACATCTGCAGTAGTGTTATAGTTAACTATAACAGTATATGGCAAGGGGTTCGTTGAGTCCGATTGATCCCCAGTGACTGAGCCAGCGAATAACCCCGACCCGAGATCAGGAAGAAATGAATTTCTTAAGGAGAATGAAACATGAAATCC
>DASYJM010000259.1:0-14743 GCA_035996445.1 Candidatus Acidiferrum sp.
TGTTAGAGCTAGGAGATTTTCTTCCAGAAGGTTGACTCGCGCGAAGCTAGCAGGGTGTCCTTGCGGGCGTTCCAACGCAAAAAATGCGGAGTTTGCTTGTGGGCTGCATGAGCGTCGCGGCTGGCCCAAATCTCATAAAACAAGAAATCGCCGGGCACATCGGTGGAACGATGAAGGTCGTACAAGAGGCAGCCTTCTTCATTTCTCGAGGGGCGGACCAACGCAGTGAGTTCGGCCTGCAGGAGCAGCTCTTGGCCGGGCTTGGCGTGCATCGCGACGACGAGGGCGACAGCGTCCTTGGGGAGCTTCGCGGGTTTCTTTGAACGAGACGATTTACGCTTGATGGAGATGCGGGATTTTTTCGTTTTGCGTTTGGCCATGGCGCGGGATTGTACTCCAGTTGTGCCAGGAATCGAAATGCTAGGCGGGGGCTTTGGAGGTTTTGTCCGCGGGGTGGATTACGACCTGGCGTTCTTCGCCCATGCCGATGCTTTCGGTGCGGACGCCGGGGATGTCTTTGAGGGCCAGATGGACGATGCGGCGTTCGCGCGAGGACATGGGATTCAGGCGAAAAGGTTGGCGCGTAGCTTCTACACGTTCTGCGGCCACTTTTGCGGTCATGCGCAGCTCTTCAAAGCGCAGCGCGCGGTAGCCGGCGCAATCGACGTGAATTTTTTCGTGGAAGGCGGGCTCGAGGCGCAGCGCGCGGAAAGCCAGGTGCTCGATGGCTTTCAGAACTTCGGCGTTTCGTTCCAGCAGGATTTCTTTATCTTTACCGTCGAGGTCGGCGATGACTTCGGCGTGGCCTTCCAAGCCGGTGGTTTCCTGAGAAACTGCGCGAACATTTACTTTTAGTTCGAGACCCGCGGCACGCACGCTGTCATCCAGAAATTTCTGCAGAGCCGCCGCGGTTGCGGTGCGGTCCAGCTTGCCATCGTGAATGAGATTTGGAATCATTCAGCCCTTAGCACGAAGTGCTGCGATTACGTGCGTTTGTTTTCGCCTATTATTTTTTGCCACGAACAGGTTTTGTAACCGGGGCAGCGATTACCGGGTGATGACGATTCAAGTACCACTGCTGCGCAATGCCAACGATGCTGCTGGTGAGAATATACACCGCCAAGCCGCTGGAAATTGGCGAAATCATGAAAATTCCCGCCATGGTAACAGGCATGATTTTCATCATCATTTGCTGCTGCGGATCGGTGGAGGTCATGGGGGTCATTTTGGAGACTAAGTACATGGAGAGGCCCATCATCACGGGCAAGACGTAATAAGGGTCGCGGGCGGAGAGGTCGGTGATCCAGCCGAACCAGCGGGCGTGGCGCATTTCGATTGCGAATCGCAGAGCGTTGTTCAGGCCGAACCAAATAGGCATCTGCAGGAACATCTGGAAGCAGCCGCCGGCGGGATTGATTCCTTCGCGACTGTAGACGGCCATGACTTCTTTGTTCATTTCCGCTTTGCGCGGGTCGTTCAATTTGTATTTTTTGTAGCGTTCCTGGATGGCTTTAATTTCCGGGCCAACGCGCTGCATCTTCATGGTGGTTTTGTAGCTGGAGATGCGCAGCGGGAAGAGCGCCATATTGATGACCAGAGTGAGAACGACGATGTCCCAGCCCCAGTTGGGAATGTATTTGTGCAGCCACTTGAGCATGTGGAAGAGCGGGTCGGCGATGAATTCCATCCAGCCAAAATTTACGAGGCCGTGGAGGGGCGGATTCATGTGCTTCAGCTCGTCGTAGTCTTTGGGGCCGACGTACACGCGTAGCGCGAGGGCTTGCGGGCCACTTGCGGTTGCGACTTCGGGAACGGGTTCAGCGCCTGGCTGGCCGTTGATCTGCGCGGGATGAAAATCTTTCCAGTAGCGGGCTTGCAGCGTGCCGGGAGCGGCGCCGTTTGAGGGAAGAAACGCAGCGGTGAAGTAGCGGTCTTCTAAGCCGGTGAAATCTTTTCCGCCTTGCCAGACGCCGGGAGGCCAGTGATCGCTGCCCTCGAGTTTTTTGTACGCGTAGGTGGTGATTTTCCCGCTTTCGCTGTAGAAGGTGTTGACGGTTTCAATGGGCGCAGGATCTTTTACGGTGAGGTCGCCGAATCCGCCGAGCCATGCGAGGCCGGCCTGGATCGGCTTGCCATCGAGTTTGGCGGTGGCGTCGACGCGCACGACGTAGCTGTTATCGAAATGAATGTGCTTGGTGATTTCGAGGTGGCCGTCGCTCCAGGAAAACTGCAGATCAGCAGGTGCACTGACGGGATTCGCATTTCCGGTGCTGCCGGAAACAAGTTTAAACAGGGCGTTATTGGCGGTCTTTTCGAGATCAGCGTTGTCGAGAACCAGTGCGAAGGGCCATCCGCCGACTTGCTGCGAAGCTTCAGGGTGGACAACATCCAGGACGCGCGGCGGTTTGTTGTCGTCGGTGTATTTGGAGAGCTGCCAACTTTTAACGACCGCGCCGCGATTAGAAATTTCCACCCGATATAAATCGCTTTGAACGATGATGGAATTTTCCTGTGAGTCGGAGATCGCGGCAACGGGAGCGCTGACCGGCTTTGAGGTTGAGGGACCCTTGCCGGGAGACGCTTGCGCGGAAGGCGTAGGAGAAATGGCCGAGGGCGTTTGGGGGGCGCTGATTACGGGCTTGGGTTGCGGCGGAGCGACGGGCGGCTTGGGCGCGAAAAACTTGATCCACAGAAGAATTACCAGCATGGAAAGCAGCGAGGCGCCAAGAATCCTCAACTCCGGAGATTTCACGCCGGTTTGCTGCGGAGCACTCACGAATGCACCTCGTCCGGAATCGGGTCGTAGCCAAATCTGCGAGAAAAGGGATGACAGCGCGCGAGGCGCTTCATGCCCAGCCAGACGCCGCGCGTCACGCCAAAGCGCTCGATGGCTTCATAGGTATATTGCGAACAAGTAGGATGGAACCGGCAATTTCCGGCGAAGAGAAAGGACAGGTACGCCTTATAAAAACGTAACGCGAGCAGCGCGGCTGGCACGAAATAGGATCGCGCGATTTTCTTTCCGGGGCCCGCAGGCGAGGTGCTCACGGGTTCTGCAACAGGCGCAGCAGGTCGGCGGTCAGCGTGGAGTGATCGGAACGCGCCACGATGCTCTTCGGATGAATGACAATGTCCCATCCTGGTGGTATCTCCAGACGATGACAACGAACAGCCTCCCGCAAGCGACGGCGAATACGATTGCGCACTACCGCGCCGCCGAGAGCCTTCTTGATGCTGAAGCCGAAACGGCTCTGCGGCAATTGATTGGCGCGAAAAAAAGCAACGAAATGAGAGCTGGAACGCCTCCGGCCGGCGCGATAGACAGCGTCGAAATCTCCGCGGCGCACCAAGCGCGCGTCGCGCGGAAATTGAAGGCGTGGCACATCATTCGGGCGTGAGGCGATGACGGCCCTTCTTACGACGAGCGGCGAGGACCTTGCGGCCTCCCGCTGTTTTCATGCGTGAGCGGAAGCCATGCGTTTTGGCGCGGCGACGTTTACGCGGCTGGTATGTGCGCTTAGGCAAAACAATTCTCCTTTAAGGCATGGCCGGACGAATGGCCAATCTTGTTGATGCGTTCGCAAACCCGTTTGGTGCAATGTGCGGGTGGAAAGCGAAGTACTGGCCGCAGAGGCGGCTGGATTTGAATTGTTAAGTGTATTCGAGGCACTGGGGTAGGGTCAAGAAAGCTACCGATTTTAAAGGCGGTAAAGTATCATGCGCTGCCGCGGGAAACGCGCCGCTGGCGGCTCAGTAATTGGTGAAGGTGGGGGGAGAATGGAATTGACGGGTGGATGGAAATTTAAGATTTCGCGGCTGGTGCTTAGCGCCGCGGTGGTTCTTTGTTTGTCGAAAGGATCGTTTGCGGAGAACAAAGCGAAGCAGGACCCACCCACGGCGCAAGATAAGTCGCAAGAGAAAACGAGCACAGGCGATAAGGCCGAGAGCGCGAAGCCGGCTGGTGCCAAGCCGGGCACGAAGCAGGCGGTGGAGGCGCGGTTAAAGGCCGCGGAGCACGCGAAGCCGACGGAGCCGATTCATGAGGTGGAGAAGGCGCTTTTCGCGACGCGGCGATTTGAGCAGGCGGTGATTTCGCCGGACGGGAAGCGGGTCGCGTGGGTAGAGACACTGATGGGGAAGGATGGAGCGCCGTCGGGGAATACGGCGATCTATGTTTCGGGGGCGGAGGCCAAGAGGCCGCCAAAACGTCTGAAGGTTGGAGCGGGAGATCATGAGGAAGGAAGTGTGGCATGGTCGCCGGACAGCAAACGCGTGGCGTTTTTGTCTGATGCGGTGAAGGCCGGGCAGCGGCAGCTTTATGTGGCGCAGGTGACTAGCGGGAATGGAAGCGCAACTAGCGCAGCCGACCCAACGGGCGCAGCGGGCGCGACAAATGTAACCGGCACGGTGAATGCGACAGGCGCGGCGGCAAAGAAGTTGACCAACGTGAAGGGATTTTTGGCGATGCCACGCTGGTCGCCGGATGGGAAGACGATTGCGTTGCTGTTCACCGAGAATGCGACGCGGGCGTCTGGGCCGCTGGTGGCGGAGACTCCCCAAACGGGCGAAATAAAGGATTCATTTTTTGAGCAGCGGCTGGCAGTGGTAAACGTGGCGAGCGGGAAGCTGCGACAAATTTCGCCGGCGGACACTTATGTCTATGAATACGACTGGGCGCCTGACGGATTGCGTTTTGCGGTGACGGCGGCGCTGGGGAATGGCGACAACAATTGGTGGGTCGCGGAACTGTACACGCTGGAAGGCGCGACCGGCTTGATGAAATCCATTTATAAGCCGCATTTGCAGATTGCCAATCCGGTGTGGTCGCCGGACGGACAAAGAATCGCGTTCGTTGAAGGGCTGATGAGCGATGCAGGATTGACGGGCGGCGACATTTTTTCCGTGGGCGCCGGTGGTGGAGAAGCGCAGGACTTGACGCCGGAAATAAAAGCGTCGCCGAGTTGGATTGGATGGACTCCCGAGAAGAAAATAATTTTTACCGAATTTGTGGGTGGAGACGTTGGGCTGGCGAGAGTCGATCCGCAAGGCAAAACGGTGGAAACGCTGTGGAGAGGCGGCGAGTACCTGGCGGCGGACCCAGGAGGATTCTCGCCGACGATTTCGCTGGCCAAAGATGGCGCGACGATGGCATTTGTGCGGGAATCGTATGCGGCGCCTCCAGAAGTATGGGCTGGGCGCGTTGGCGAATGGAAGCAGCTTACTCACCGGAATGAGGGTGTTACGCGCGAGTGGGGAGACGCGAAGAGTCTTGCATGGAAAAACGGCGGCCTTGAAGTACAGGGC
This sequence comes from Candidatus Acidiferrum sp., assembly GCA_035996445.1. Lineage (GTDB taxonomy): Bacteria > Acidobacteriota > Terriglobia > Acidiferrales > UBA7541 > Acidiferrum. The sequence goes on from DASYJM010000259.1 coordinate 5,305, forward strand.
TGGCTGCTGTATCCGAAGGATTTTGATGCCAGCAAAAAATATCCGCTGGTAGTTAACGTGCATGGCGGGCCGAGTTGGGCTTCCGTTTCGCGGTGGCCTTCGCCGCATGGCTATGCCAGCGCGCTGGCTGGAGCTGGATACTTTGTGCTGAGTCCTAATCCGCGTGGAAGCTATGGCCAGGGCGAGGCGTTCACACGCGCGAACGTGAAGGATTTTGGCGGAGGCGACTTCGCGGACATTCTGGCGGGGGTGGATGAAGCGATGCGGGTGGCTCCGATTGATGCCAACCGGCTGGGGCTGACGGGTTGGAGCTACGGCGGATTCATGACGATGTTCGGGGTGACGCAGACGAACCGTTTCAAGGCCGCGATGGCCGGAGCGGGCATTGCGAACTGGCAAAGCTATTACGGCGAAAATTTAATCGATCAGTGGATGATTCCCTTTTTTGGCAAATCGGTGTACGACGATCCGGAAATTTACGCGAAGAGTTCGGCGATAAATTTCATCAAGAAAGTGAAGACGCCAACTCTAGTTATTGTGGGCGATAGCGACGGGGAATGCCCCGCGCCGCAGTCGTACGAATTCTGGCATGGGGTGAAGGCTCAGGGCGTCGAGACGCAACTGGTGGTTTACGAACATGAGGGGCACTTGTTCGCGAAGCCGCAGCACCAGCGCGAGGTTATCGAGCGCACCCTCGGGTGGTTTGACGCGCATCTGAAATGAGCGATCTTGGTGTAACGTACTCTGGCAAAACCAGTTCAAATCAACAGGTTGTTGAGCACTTGCAAAACACGGAATAGGGTGTTTTTAGCGCAGTTAAGTTTGGGTCATTTGGGGGGTGTAACGTGGTGGCCGCCAACTACAGCTTGCGTGTGCTGCTGTTTCTGTTTTTGGCAGCCGGTAACGCATTCGCTCAAGGGATGGTCGACGGCACAATTCGGGACGGCCACGGAGCCACGATTCCGAGTAGCGATGTGTTTTTGCAGCGTGAAGAGGGCAAGACGATTTTGGAGACGAAGACCGACGCCGAAGGCAAATTTCGTTTCACGGCGCTCGACGCCGGGGAGTACATGCTGAAAGTGGACGCCGACGGTTATTACCCGTCGGCTTTTGAGTTTGTGTTGCGCGCGCGCCAGCCGCTGTCACTCAACCTGGATCTTGAAAGAAAAGAAACTCGTCGCGAACGGGTTGAAGTGCAAGCTAAATATCTGACCGTGGACCCGGAAAAAACAGGCAGCTCTTACGTGTTCACCAGGCAGGATCTGGAACGGTTGCCCGATCCATTGGTGGAAACTACCAATGATCTGGCCAATAACCTGATGCCCGGCGCCAGCGACAGCCATGACAATTTTCTCGCGGTGCGAGGCACGGAGTTTTCGCTTCACGAATTTATAAACGGCATATCCTTCCTCGACAATATGCAGCCGCAATTTTCGCCGGGTGTGAGTCCCCAGCTTTTTGAGACCGTAGAGCTGATGACGGGAGGGTTCACGCCCGAATATGGAAATCGGTTCGGTGGCGTGCTGGACATCACTACACGCTCCGGGGCGGACCTTGGCGGGCATGGTGACGTGGATTTTCGCGGAGCAACGGTTCGAAACTATGACCTAAATGCGGATTACGGCGGACAGACAGGCAAGCTGGGTTATTACGCTTTTGTGGATGGATTCACTTCCGGGCGTTATCTGGATCCCCCGGAGCCGCGTGCTCTCTTTGATTTTGGAAAAGGATCGCGGGCGGCGGTGCAACTCGACTGGGGAACGGGATCAAAGGATGCGTTCAAACTGCTACTGATGGGATCGGGCACAAATTTCCAGCAACCAAATATCACCGCGGACCAGGAGGCCGGCCGCGACGCGCAGCGCCACTTGCGACAGGCCACTGCGATTCTTGGATGGACGCATACTTTTAGTCCGCAAGCTTTATTGCACACTTCTGTTTATGAACGGACCAGTTCGGATCGCGTTTTGCCCACGACGGATCCGGATACGCCGCTATCGGACGCGTCGCGGTCGGCGTTTACATTGGGGGTCAAAAGCGACTTTTCGTATGCGTTGAAGGGCCATGTCCTGAAGGCCGGATTCGATCTGGTGCACCTGCGCGAAGGCGAAAGTTTTTTCTTTGAGAGCCGCGGCGACCCCGATGTGTTTCCCGCATTTAGGGGATGGGCGACTGGCGGTCAGGCCAGTGTTTACATACAAGATCATGTGACCGCTTGGCGCAACCTGACGGTTGATGTGGGCCTGCGTTACGATCATTTCGACCTGGTGAGAGCGGATGGGCAACTGAGCCCACGCGTGGGTGTCGCTTACCATATTCGCAAAACCAAGTCGGTGTTCCACGCGGCATACAACCGCTTATTTTCTCCGCCGCCGATAGAGTATTCGCTGCTGGCGAGCTTCATCGGGAATAGCACGGCGGTGCCAGGTGAGCGTGTAGGAGATGTGCGGCCTTACACGCAGAATTATTACGAAGTGGGATGGTCGCAGGAACTTTATCCACGGGTGAGCCTGGAGCTCAACGCTTACCTGCATACCGGCCGCAACAGTTTCGAGAACCACGAAATTTCCATCTCCAGGATTTTCGCGCCCATCAATTTTGACAGCGCGCGGTCCAACGGCGTGGAGTTGGTCGTGAACATGCGTCAACTGGAGAAGATCGGAATTACTGGCCGGTTGCAGTACGCGCTGGCAAAAACTTATTTTCACGGACCAATTACCGGCGGATTTGCCGGGAACGAGCCGCTAATTCCAGGCGAAACCATTATTCCTGCGTTTGACCAGACGCATATCGGGTCGGGTCAGATTTTCTACAATAGCCGCGACACGCGCTGGCGCGGGTTCTGGGCCGGCAGCGCCATGCGTTATGGAAGCGGGACTATCGTGGAGCATGGGCCGCGGCTACCGCAACACTTCACCGCTGATCTGGCGGCGGGAGTCAACATCTGGAAAACCGAATCGCAACGAATGGATCTGGAATTTGACATTACCAACGTGGGCAACAGCATTTATAAAATCGCGAAAGAGAGCGAAGAGATACCCATCCAGTACGCGCCTTCGCGGACAGTGGGCGGAAGTTTGAAAGTCCACTTCTAAAGCGACCTGAAAACATTGCATTCCTGGACGTTGCCGGATTCACTCTTCCTTTATAGCTGTGTTTGACCGACCCTGGCGCGTCACCTAGAATCAAGATGTGATTTGACGCGGCGCGTTGCGCCAACACTTCAACTGATGCCGAGCCTCGAAAAATGTTTGAAAATTTAACGGAAAAACTGCAGCGCACGTTTAAAAATCTTCGCGGACAGGGGAAGCTGACCGAAGAGCACCTGGATGCGGCGCTGGTGGAGATTCGCGAAGCGCTGTTGGAAGGCGACGTGAATGTCGGCGTTGCTGATGAGCTGCTGAAGAACATCCGCGAAAAATCGATTGGCGCCGAAGTCATGATGCAGCTTTCGCCGGATCAGCAGGTGGTCAAAACGGTTCGGGATGAGTTAACCACACTGCTGGGAAAACACGCCAAGCCGTTGTTTGCTTCGAAGCCGCCTTCGGTGTGGATGATTGTGGGCTTGCAGGGCTCTGGTAAGACTACGACGACGGGCAAGCTGGCGAAGTGGCTGGCGCTCCACGGGCACCGGCCGCTGGTTGTTTCTACCGACGTGTATCGTCCTGCGGCGCGTGAACAACTGTCGCAGGTGGCTAAGGCGGTGGGTACGGCGATCTGGCAAGGCACGGGAACGAACAAGCCGATTGAAATTGTGAAGGGCGCGATTAAAGAGGCAAAACTTTCGGCGAGCGATGTGATTTTGGTTGATACCGCGGGGCGGCTGCACATCGATGATTCGCTGATGGAAGAATTGAGCACACTGAAGAAGGAATTGAATCCCAGCGAAATACTTTTTATCGCGGACGCGATGATCGGGCAGGACGCGGTGCGGTCGGCGGGAGAATTTCATAAGCGGCTGGGCCTGACGGGTGTGATCCTGACCAAGCTGGACGGCGATGCGCGTGGCGGCGCGGCACTTTCCATCGGCAAAGTGACGGGCGCGCCGGTGAAATTTGTGGGCTTGGGCGAAAAATATGACGCGCTGGAGGGATTTTATCCGGAGCGCATCGTGTCGCGCGTGCTGGGCATGGGCGACATCATGTCGCTGATTGAGCGCGCCGAGCAGGCGGTGGATAAGAAAGCGGCGGCGGAGCTGGAACGCAAGCTGCGCACGGAAGGATTTACGCTGGAAGATTTTCGCGATCAGCTGAAGCAGATTCGCAAGATGGGGCCGCTGGAGCAATTGGTGGACATGCTGCCGAAGGTTGGGCCACTGCAAAGTTTGCCGAAAGATGCGAAGGTGGACGAGGGCAAGCTGAAGCAGGTGGAAGCGATTATTAATTCTATGACGCATCAAGAGCGGCGCGATCATAGCGTGATTGATGGGAAGCGCCGGAAGCGGATTGCCAAGGGGAGCGGGACTACGGTGCAGGACGTGAACCAGGTGATCAAGCAATACATGCAGATGCGGCAGATGATGAAGCAATATGGGGCCATGGCGGCGAGAAGCAAGATGAAGGGTTTGGGGAAGCTGGCGGGTCTTTCTTAGACCACGCTTTTCCCTTGCTAAGGTCGTGGCGTGTTCACTCTTCCAAAAACCGAGAGACGAAGACCAGCGACGCTCAGTGCGTTTGGAAATGTGTCGGTGCCGGGAACGCGGGCGGGTGCGATTGTTTCGCTTGGGCTGGTGATTATTGCTTGGATTGCCATTCCCGTCGCGCGCTTATTCATTCTTGGGACCTGCGGCCTCGGGTTGGTTGTTGGATTGTTTCTCACGTGGTTGCATAACCGCGAGTAGCGTTGAAAAAGCCGGAGCCCGTGAGCAGCGATTGTGGTGTTTCCATCGTAAAAGACCCACTCTCCAAAAATCCGAGGGTGGGGCACCCTCCGCGTCTCTTAACATCGTCAAGCATCGGGATTGTGCTCTGACGACGAATCAAAACTCGATTTTATTTTGATGGGCGAGGAACAGGTTGGCGATCTGCAGGGCTAAGCATTCGGGGCTTATGTCGGTGCGGTTGCAGAGAATGATGGTGGTGAGGTGGTCGCTCGGGAAGCGGATGATGTAGGAGTGGAAGCCCATAGTTTCGCCGTAGTGCCACATGCGCGGGTGGGTGCGGTAGGGGTCAAGGAACCATCCGAAGCCGTAGGAGACGGGCGTGCCTTCGGGGCGGTCGGAGTTGGCGGGCCAGCGAGGTTGAGCGTCGCCGTTCGCGGATGTGGCGGGCAAAGTTACGGGAGTCAGGGCTGGTTGCATTTCTTCTTCGCTGAGAATTTTGTTGGTGCGCAGGGCTTCATCCCATTTTGCTAAATCTTCCAGAGACGAATAGATGCCTCCGTCACCGAGCGTGGCGGAGGTGGAGCTTTGGTCGGTTTGCTTCCAGGTGTTCCCTTCCTTGGTGTGGCCGTAGGCGCGATTGGTGATTTCGTTTTGGCCTTTTACGTAGGCGAGAGTGTGGTCCATTTTGAGCGGTGAGAAAATGCGCTGGCGGAGAAATTCGGGGAAGGATTGGCCGGACGCTTTGGAGACGATCAAGCCGAGAACTACGTAGCCGGAATTGCTGTAGTACCACTGTGTGCCAGGCGGAAACATGCCGTGATCGGTTTGTTCCAGGAGAGTCAAGACTTCGGCGTCCTGGATTTGATGACCGTCAGTCCATTTGCCTTTGTGGTCTGGCCGCTCCATGAGAGTTTCGTAATCTTGCAAACCGCCGGTGTGATTTAACAGATTGCGGATGGAAATCGATTTTCCGTAGGCCGGGAAATCGGGGAAGATGTCCGTTAATTTTTGGTCGTAGCGGAGTTTTCCGTCGTGGACGAGCAGCATGATGGCCATGGCGGTGAATTGCTTGGAGCAGGAGGCCAAGCGGAAATTGGTGCTTGGATCGATTTTCGCGGCGCTGTTCAGGTCGCGTAAGCCGTAGCCGCGCTCGAAAAGTTTTTTGCCGTCCTTAACGACCAGCACCGCAACGCCGGGAGAGTTCGGCGTAACGAGCGGCGCGAATATGGCGTCTATGTTTTGTTCCATGGCGGATGGGTTGGATCGAACTTGCGCGCTGGCACCTGCTACGATGCCGACAAACGCAAGGAATCCAGCGGCCAGCTTCATGATAAGCGGCGTCCGGCGCGATGTTTCTATTTGTTCGGGAAACATAGTTTTACAAATGCGAGACGCTCGGTTGACGCGCATTACAAGGTTCCAATGCTAGTGTCTACTATTGTGGGAGGTTTATGCACTGTGCTGGCCTCGCCACAATGAGCGGGTCATACTCGGTTAGTTCGGCCGTGAGCGAGACTTAATAAGGCGTTTGTCTGGCGCTTTGGCGCGCAGCATCTATGCTTATTCTTAAAATCGCGGTACTAATAACGGGCGCCGAAATGAGAGTTGGGTGGGTGACTTTTGAAGTATGACCTGATCGTGATCGGTTCTGGACCCGGGGGGCAGCGCGCAGCTATTCAGGCCGCGAAGGCCGGCAAACGAGTGGCCATTATCGAATGCCAAACCTCGGTGGGCGGGGTGTGCATCAATACCGGAACGATTCCGAGCAAGACGATGCGCGAAGCGGTGCTGCACCTGTCGGGGTTTTACGATAAGAATTTCTACGGCGTCAGCCACACGAACGGCAATGAGCCGGTGGCGATGGCGGACCTGAATTTCAGAGTGCAACACGTGGTGGAAAACGAAGTGGGCGTGATACAGGACCAATTGAAGCGCAATGGCGTGGTGCTGATTCATGGGACTGGAAGCTTTCGGGACGCGCACCATATTCGAGTACAGAGTGTGAATAGCGTCGGGGAGTTTGAAGCGGAGTTCGTGGTGATCGCCACGGGAACGAAGCCGTCGGTGAATCCCAAGGTTCCCATCAACGGGCGGAATATTATCAGCAGCGATCAAATTCTGAGCATGCCGCAGATTCCGCGGACGCTGATCGTAGTGGGCGGCGGAGTGATCGGCGTGGAATATGCGTGCATGTTCGCGACGTTGGGCGTGCGCGTGATTATTGTGGAGAAGCGGCCGCGATTGCTGGAGTTTGCTGATACGGAGATGGTGGAAGCGCTTATGTACCATCTGCGGGATAACCGTGCGACTTTGCGGCTGAATGAAGAAGTGGAGAGTGTGGAGGAGCTGGCTGACGGGAAGGTGGCTGCCAACCTGGTCAGCAAAAAACGAGTAGTTGCAGATGCGCTGTTGTATGCGGTGGGCCGCCACGGAAATGTCGAATGGTTGAATTTGCAGGCGGCGGATATTTCGGCGGACGACCGCGGACGAATCACGGTGGATGCGGATTTCCGTACCTCGCAGAAACACGTATTTGCAGTTGGAGATGTGATCGGATTTCCAAGTTTGGCTTCGGTTTCGATGGAACAGGGGCGAATCGCCAGTGCTCGCGCGTTCGGGCTGCCGGTAAATAGTGATCCGGAGGGGTATCCCTACGGCATTTATACAATTCCGCAGATTTCGTTTATTGGGAAGACCGAGGAGCAACTAACCGAGGCGGATGTTCCCTATGAAGTGGGTGTGGCCTATTACCGGGAAATTGCGCGCGGGCAGATCAGCGGGCATACGGAAGGAAGATTGAAACTCTTGTTTCACCGCGAAACGCTGGAATTGCTGGGCGTGCATATTTTTGGTGAAGATGCGGCGGAGTTGTTGCACATCGGGCAGGCGGTGTTTCTACTCAAAGGCAAAGTGAGTTATTTCGTGAATACCGTTTTTAATTATCCCACGCTGGCGGAGTGCTATAAGACCGCGGCGTTTAATGGTTTGAACCGGCTTTAGTACATTTTTCGCCTGGATTACTCGACCGCACGTCGCGAATCACAAAAACACTTCCTGAGAGCGATGATTTCAGGGTGGAATAGTTCCAAACGGCTTGTTGGGCCGAGTCTGCGATTGCCGCGCAGTGGGTTGGCAGGCTATGATTGTTAGTTACGGAGGCGTGACTTAGTGTTGACTATTCGTTTGGCAAGGATTGGCAAGAAGAAAAAGCCGTTTTACCGCGTGGTGGTGATTGAGAGAACCCGCCCGCGCAATGGTCGCGTGAAAGAATTGGTGGGCACCTACGACCCATTGAAGAAGCCCGCGGAGATTAAGCTGGATTCCGAGCGCATCAAGTACTGGCTCGGGGTGGGCGCGCAGCCCAGTGACACGGTGCGAAGTTTTCTGAAGCTGCAGAAAATTGCATAGTTGAGTTTTTTGGCGCGGACGGATCTTCGGGAATTTTGATCGCCGCGCATTGTTCGGGCCAGAAGACACACCGATACTTGGTAGCCCCGCCACTCAGTCCCTAGTGACGGATGTATCCAGGAGCAGCCAATGAAGGAACTGGTAGAGATCATCGCCAGGGCCCTCGTGGACCGTCCCGACGAAGTGCAGGTGCGGACGGTCGGGGGAGCGCAGGTTACTGTGGTGGAGCTACGGGTCCATGCCGACGACCTGGGCAAAGTGATTGGACGGCAGGGGCGAACGGCCAAGGCCATACGCACGGTACTGGGCGCGGCGGGGATGAAGATGCGGAAGCGGTTTACGCTGGAAATATTGGAAGATTGAGCGGCGAGAATCCACGATGGATTGTGGTAGCGCGGGTTTTGCGGCCGCGCGGGAATAAAGGCGAAGTCGCGGTGGAGCTGCTCACGGATTTCCCCGAGCGGCTGACAAAATTGCAGGAAGTTTTTCTTGGCCGTGTGCAAGGGGAATCGTCCTCGGCAAAATTCGCTGGCGCGTTTGGCGCGAGCGAACCAACCTCTATAGGCGTAAAATCCTGCTGGCTTAGCCAGAATCATCGCGGGCAAGGTGTATTTCATTTTGCCGGCGTCGCTTCGATCAATGACGCGGAGAAATTTCGTGGGCTGGATGTGCTGCTGCCATTCGAGCAGCGCGTGAGTTTGCCCGCGGGACAATACTTTGTCGCGGATTTGATTGGTTGCGCGGTGTTTGAGGCCAGTGGCGGCAGGCCGGCGCTGACTTCTTCGCCATGCTCGATGGATGTGGTGCCGAAATTATTGGGAACGGTGCGGGATGTGCAGTTTCCCGGTGAGGGCGAGAGCATACGCGGAACACCGTTGCTGGAAGTGGAGACGGACCAGGGGGAATTGCTGATTCCGCTGGCTGAGGATATTTGTAAGCGCATCGATCCTGGGGCACGGAGGATTGAGGTAGTGTTGCCTGAGGGTTTGCTGGATTTGAATTTGGAATAAGCGCGTGTGGCCTTATTCCCGGCAAAACAAGGAGAGAAGAGAGATCCCTCCGCTTCGCGGGCCGACTCCTTCGCAGGAGCGCAGGAGAAGAAAAGCGTCGCCGCGCTTCGGTCGGGATGACAGTTTTCTGCTTATGGATGGTTGCTGCGGTTGTTTGAAACAACGCTCTCGTGAATGACAAAGATGCGTTTTGACCTGA
>DASYJM010000260.1:0-28531 GCA_035996445.1 Candidatus Acidiferrum sp.
GTTGGGAGACTTATTTGGATACGCGGAAAATTAACTTGCGCAACCATATGACGCATCTCAGCTCAAGTCAATGATTTTTCAGCTACCGCTGGAGCCCAATGCGTGGGAGCGGACATCCACTGCAACTGAAGCCGTGCGAAATGGTGCTGAGCAGCTATAATTTCCCCCATGCAACCCGACGAAGAGATCATAAAGCGATGGAAGAGTTCGGCACCGTTCTGGGAGAAGCACCGCGATATTATTCGGGGAATGTTTGTACCGATTACGCAAGCTCTTATTAAGGATGCGGGGATTGGGAGTGAGGACTCGGTTCTGGATGTTGCTACCGGGCCGGGAGAGCCGGCGTTGAGCGTAGCGGCCTTGGCAGGTCCTAACGGCAAGGTTTTTGGCGTTGACCCCATTCAAGGGATGGTGGCAGCCGCTCGCAGTGAGGCAGAACGTCTGGGACTAAAGAATGCAAAATTTGAGGTGGCGTTTGCAGACGATCTGCCGTTTTCTGCCGGTACTTTCGATGCGGTGATCAGCCGCTTTGGCGTGATGTTCTTCCCCGCTCCATTGGACGCGGTTCGGGAGCTGTTACGAGTGCTCAAGCCAGGACGGAAGCTGGCCTTGGCGGTTTGGCATTTTGCCGAAAGAAATCCTTTCCATTACGCGCTGTCGCGGGTCATCGACCGGTATGTCGATTCGCCACCACTTGCGCCGGATGCTCTGGATGCGTTCCGATTTGCCCGGCCTGGCAAATTGAAGGACATTCTTGGCGAGGCCGGAGTGATCGAGCCATGTGAGCGCTTGCTGCAATTCATAATACAAGCGCCACTCTCAGTTGAGGAGTTTTGGACACTGCGACAGGAGATGTCGGACAAGTTAAGGGAAAAAATGGCGATGCTTTCAAAGGAGCAGGCTAGTGAGGTGAAGAGCGAGATGCTGGAAGCTCTGAGGGAATACTCCACAGAAAATGGGATGAGTTTTCGGGCTGAGGTTCTTATCGTGAGCGGAGCAAGTCAGAAAGGTTAACTGCGGCTTAAGTACTACGCCTACTCCGCCCCACTTTTTTCCTCTAACCGGTACATCGTAGACAACCTGCGCTGAGGCCAGTGCCGGGGCCAAGCGGAATGAGTGCTCTCTTCGCAAACGGCGCTCTAATCGGTTACCATCTTTTTAAATTGGAAAGTGTGAATTCGAGGAATGTCTACCCGGGATTAGAAAGAGATTCATGCGCCGAATATTGCCGTGCCTTCTAACTTTTGGTTTTCTGTCAGGCCCAATTTGTTCTCAGACTGGCAATGACGAATCCAAGATAATCGCTCTCGAAAATCTCTGGAATCAAATGCAATTGCATCATGACGCCGGTGCTATGGAAAAAATCCTGGATGCGGATTTCGTGCTCACGGATTACGACGGCGCGGTCCTTTCCAAGGACCAATTCCTGGCTGCTATCCGGGATAGCTCGGATCAACTGACTGCAGAGGTTTCAGAAGACATGAAACTTCATCGCCACGGTGACACGGTGGTCGTCACCGGGGCAACGCACGAAAAGGGGACGAACAAAGGCAAGCATTACGAACACCGAGGTCGCTTCACCGACACGTGGATCCGAAAAAATGGAGAATGGCTGTGCATCGCCAGCCATCTGGGGCTGCTCTCCAAGTAGCGTGCCGGTTCCTGAATTTTCGGCTTTAGCGAGGTGGGCATCCTTGGTGCAAAGCGCTTGTTGTACGTCTCTTGGGAGAACGTTTTTTGACGGGCTGACAGTTTCGGCTATTTTGCTGATAAACAAAAAAAGAGGCGCGTGGGGAACTCACACGCGCCTCTTTTTTACAGATTAATCTTTCGTGTACCTCAGGGATCACCTCCTTAGTCAACTGGAGTGTCGACTGATTCGATTATAAAATTATTTTTGCGGAGTTCAAGGGCTAAAGCGGCCGGCGTTCAGGTTAGGGGGCAGTGGAATGCGCGACCCGAAACGCGTAGTTCGCGAAATGCAACGACCTCCACGGGCCAAACGTGGACACCTGAAGAAGGAGGGCTTGTAGCATGGCACGCATGAAGAAGGCGAAACCTGACGGAGCAAAATCCGCGGGTAAGGGCGCCCGTGGGACGGCTAAAGGCAAGCCCGTCCTAGGCCGGGGTAAGCGAGGTTCGGGCACGAGCAACAGTGCTCCGAGGAACGTGGATGAATACTTTGCCCACGTGCCGGAACCGGCCCGGAGCAGGTTGAAGCAGATGCGCGCGGTGATTCGGTCAGCGGTGCCCGCGCAAGCGGTGGAGATCATCAGCTACCAGATTCCGGCGTTCAAGACCAAGAAAGTGCTGGTGTGGTATGCGGCGTTTGCGGAGCACTGCAGCTTGTTCCCTACCGCGTCGGTGATCGAAGATTTTAAGGACGAACTTGCGGGGTATAGGATATCCAAAGGGACCGTACAGTTCCCATTGGACAAAGCGTTGCCGACTGCGTTGATTAAGAAATTGCTGAAGGCGCGCGTCGCGCAGTGCGAGAAGGCTTAGCGTAGCGGACCTTTGGAATTTTGTGTGGCGCCGGAAGGCGCCGCGTCCTGAAGAGCAACCACACGAAACAAGCCGCAGTCGGGAGAAACCACAGGGCTGTTCGGCGGCGGACCGAGGCCGTGCACGCCCCGTTTTTGATGAGTTTTTTGCTGCTGGAGTGGCGGCGAAAGCCGCCTATGCCCATAAACGCTAGTCTCTTGCAAGGAGACATATTGGCTCTTGTACCCGGCCAATGGGTGGTAGAATTGGCTCAGGGTGAGAGACAATGCTTCCTCTTCATCTTCAATCTGAGAGTCACGTTCCCCTTTACATCCAGCTGCGCGATCAACTGCGGGCGCTCGTGCACGCGGGCGATTTGCGTCATGGCGACCGCATCCCGGCTAGCCGCGAGCTGGCCAATATACTGGGCGTGCATCGCACTACGGTGGCGAATGCTTATGCCGAGCTGGAGTCCGAGGGCTTGATTCAGGGCCATGTGGGGCGCGGGACGTTTATTAAAAGGAATGGGAATGGCTTGAAGATTACGCCCCCTGCCCCGCCGGTGCTGAATGGCAGCCACGGAATACGCTGGGAACTGCTGTTTGCGGATGAGCGCGGAGAAGAAGTTTTGGGCCGGTTAACGGCTAGCGCACCGGTGGACGCGCTGTCATTTGTGATGGCGCGGCCGGCGCAGGAATTTTTTCCCGTTGAAGAATTGCACCACTGCGTGAACGCGGTGCTTCGCAATGAAGCGACGGACGTGCTGAATTTGGGGCCCTCAGATGGGTACGCGCCTTTGAAACTGGCGTTGCTGGAGATGCTCGGGCGCGAAGGAATTCCGGCTAAAGACGAGAATTTGCTGATCACGGATGGTTGCCAGCAATCGCTGGATTTGATCAGTAAGGCGTTCGTGCGGCCCGGCGACTCCGTGATTATGGAGAATCCAACTTATCCTGGGGCAGTGGCGATTTTTCATGGGGCGCGGGCGCGATGCCTGGCGGTGCCGGTGAAGACGCACGCGGAACCGAACAGCGAGCTGGGTGTGGACGTGGAAGCGCTGGAAGCGACGCTGGCGGCCAATCGCGTGAAGCTAATTATTCTGACGCCGGATTTTCAGAATCCGACGGGGACGTCGATGTCGCTGGCGTCGCGGCGAAGAGTTCTGGAATTGGCGGCGCGACACCAGGTACCCATTGTCGAGGATCATATTTATGCGCGATTGCACTTGCAGGAAGAGCGGGTGCCGTCGTTGAAGCAATTGGACCGGGCTAATCTGGTGATTCATATCGACAGCTTCGCGAAGGTGGCGTTTCCGGGGTTGCGTGTTGGGTGGATTGTGGCGCCCGCGGCGGCTGTGGAGCGGCTAAGGGTAGTGAAGCAGACGACTGATTTGCATACGGATCAGCTGGCGCAAGCGACGCTGGCGGAATTTCTACGGCGGGGACTTTTTGCCAAGCATCTGGCGAAAATGCGGAAGGTTTATTCTGCGCGCCTGGAGGCGCTGGACCAGGCACTGCGGAAGCATATGCCGGAGGGGACGCGATGGACGCGTCCAGAAGGCGGGATGTGTTTGTGGCTGGAGCTGCCTCCCGGGTTCGATGCGAGTGAGTTGCTGATTCATGTGAAAGAGCGAGGCGTGCTGTTCGCACCGGGGCGGTACTTTTACGTGCAAAATCCGCTGCCGAATACATTGCGATTGGGATTTGCGAGCCTGGATGAAAAACAGATCGCGCGTGGAGTAACGACGCTTGCGGATATGCTGCGGGTGGAGATGCGCAAGAGACAGCGTGGTGTGCGGCGCGCGGAACGCAGCCGTGTGGCGCTGGTCTGATTATTTATTAAAGGAAGGCTCGGGCAAATTTGAGCGATACGATTACGTTGGCGCCGAATCCGGAAAATAAATGTTTCGGATGTGGGGGCGCGAATGATGGCGGGATGAAATTGACGTTTACACAGGACAATGTCGCGCGGCGGATTGTCGGGCGATTTGTTCTGGGGCCGCGGTATCAGGGCGGGGGCGGTATGGGCCACGGCGGGATTATCGCTACCCTGCTCGATGAGGCGATGGGAAAAGTTTGCAGGTTTCGCGAGGCGCGCGCGGTGACGGCGGAGATGTCGATTCACTTTTTGAAGCCGGTGCGCGTGGATGAAGAAATTATCGTGGAAGCGCATGAAACGAATTTTGTGGGGCGAAATATTTTTCAGAGTGGTGAGATTCGAAATGCCGCGGGTGATGTGCTGGCACGCGGAACGGCGCGATTTGTGATTATTGCTCCGAAGCAATAACTCGAGGTTCGACGTTCGAGGATTCGAAAATATTGAGGGCTGGAGTTTAGATATTGGCCACCTACCATTATGGGGAGTGAGAGGAGAGGTTTATGGATGCGAAAAAAGTGAATGGGAGCGCCAACGGAAACTCCGCGGCTAAGGAATGGCGCGTGAAAGTAGGGCTGGCAGAGATGTTGAAAGGTGGCGTGATCATGGACGTCACCACTGCGGATCAGGCAAGGATCGCGGAGCAAGCGGGCGCATGCGCGGTGATGGCGTTGGAACGGGTGCCCTCGGACATTCGCAAAGAGGGTGGCGTGGCGCGCATGGCGTCCATCAAAGTGATTCGCGAGATTATGGCTACCGTGACGATCCCGGTGATGGCCAAAGTGCGCATCGGGCACTTTGCGGAAGCGGATGTTTTGCAGGCGCTGGAAGTGGATTTTATTGATGAGAGCGAAGTGCTGACTCCGGCGGATGAGGAGAATCACATCTGGAAGCACGATTACCGCGTGCCATTTGTGTGCGGTGCGCGGAATCTTGGCGAAGCGCTGCGACGCATCGCCGAAGGCGCGGCCATGATTCGCACCAAGGGTGAAGCGGGGTCCGGCAACGTAGTGGAAGCGGTGCGACACATGCGCACGATCGTTTCGCAAATGAAGAAATTGACTACGCTGCGCGACGACGAATTAATGCATGAGGCCAAGGAGCTGGGCGCTCCGCTGGATTTGATTCGGCAGATTGCCAAGACCGGCAAGCTGCCGGTACCGAATTTTTCTGCGGGCGGGATTGCTACACCTGCGGACGCGGCTTTGGTTCGGCGGCTTGGCGCGGAGGCGGTTTTCGTGGGTTCGGGGATTTTCAAGTCCAGTGATCCGGAGGCACGTGCGAAGGCGGTGGTTAAAGCGACCACGCACTTTGACGATCCCAAGGCGGTACTGGAAGCGCATGAAGAATTGGGCGAGGCCATGAAGGGTCTGGACATCCGACAGATGGAAGAAAAAGACATGATGTCCACGCGCGGCTGGTGAGGCGGGTTACGACGGACGGCGAAAAATTATCATTCGGACTCAACATCGGGGACCAGGGCGTGAAGATCGGGATTTTGGCAGTTCAAGGTGATTTTGCGGCGCATGCGGCGATGCTGGAGAGCATGGGCATAGAAACCGTGGAAGTGCGCACGCCTGCGGAATTGCAGGGATGCGCGGGGCTGATTCTTCCTGGAGGGGAAAGCACTACGCAATTACAATTTTTGCAGGAAGAAGGGCTCGCCGAAACGATCAAGAAATTTGCCGCCGCCGGACATGCTGTGTTTGGGACTTGTGCCGGAGCGATTCTGCTCGCCACCGACGTGGAGAATCCGAAGCAAGAATCGCTTGGGTTGCTGGACATGACCGTTTTGCGCAATGGTTATGGGCGGCAAATCGCGAGCGATGTTTTTTCCGCGAAGTCCACGCTGAAAAATGAACCGCTGGAGATGGTTTTCATTCGGGGGCCTATCATCGAACGCACCGGGCCGGGGATTGAAATTCTGGCCAAACATGCGGGAAAACCAGCGATGGTCCAGAAGGGACGCTTGCTGGCTACTACTTTTCATCCGGAGCTGACGTCCGACACTACGGTGCACGAATATTTTCTGAAACTTGCCGCAGAATCCGGTCGGGATTCCGGCAGGGCCAATGGCACGAAACCAAGAGCGACTAAATCGAACGCAGCAAACGCGAATTGACGACCGCAAAGTATTCCAGGTGAAGAATTCCGCAGTGCAACCGAGTTCCAGCAAAAAATCCCGCCGGAAGAAAGTTCTTTTCGTCTGCCTTGGTAATGCTTGCCGCAGCCCGATGGCGGAATCTATCGCGCGGCGTGATGCGGCGGACGTGATTGAAGCATGTAGCGCCGGGCTTTCGCCGCTCGGATTTGTGCCTATGCTCACGACGCAAACCTTGACGGCGAATGGTTATTCGATTGAGAGCCTGCATTCCACGCCTATTACGCGCTCGGTGTGGGATGCCGCGGATATTGTGATAAACATGAGTGGTGTACCTAGAGAGCGCGCGTTTATGGATTACGGAAAAGTGGACGACTGGGACGTGCAGGATCCCTATGGCACCGATCCGGTCCTTTATCAGACAATCTATGAAGATATACGACGGCGAGTTGCGCAGCTGGCGGAGCGTTTGAGAGGCGCGGCTGTGAAAGATGCGCCGACAAAATTGGGCAAAGAAGTTATCGAGGATCACGGCGAATAAATGCGGCGCGATAAAACCAGCGTATCGCAGGAAGATTACCTGAAATCGATCTGGGAGATGCTCGAAGAAGCCCAGACACCCATCAGTGCGCGGCTGGCCGAGGACCTGCGGGTTACCCCACCGGCAGTGACGGCGGCCTTGAAGCGCATGACCCGCGATGGGCACGTGCGCGTGGAGCGCAGCGGGCGTATTGACCTGACGCGCAAGGGGCGCGCGGTGGCAGAACGGCTGGCGCTGCGGCACCAACTTGCGGAGATGCTGCTGACCGAAGTGATCGGGTTATCGTGGGCCAAAGCGCACGATGAAGCGGAGCGCATGGAGCATGCTATTTCTCCAGAGGTGGAGGCGCTGCTGCTGAAGCGTTTTGGGAATAAGAAGAGCTGCCCTCACGGGGTACCCATGCGCGGCGGGATTGCCAAGCTGCGGCAGCATGGCGCGGTACTGCTGGCCGAATTGCGGGCCACGGAGTCTGGAGAAATTGTTTGCGTGTACGAGAAAGACCGGCAATTCCTCGAATTTCTCGAGGGCTTGCACCTGCGGCCAGCGACGAGAGTGGACGTTTTGAAACGCGAATATGACGAAACCATGACGCTGCGTGCGAATAATAAGAAGCTGCACCTTGGTAAGCCTGCTACTACGCGAATCTGGGTTCGACGCATGACTGCCTAAAACGCAGCGCCCCTTCTACCAGCAGTCCTTGCATAATTTATCTCTTGGCACTAGTTTACTCGCAATTGCACGCGGCGCGTTCGATCCTCGATGCGACCGCCCACAGGAGAATGCGGATGGCTATTGCAAAACATTATTTACAGGATCGTTCTGGCCAACGGGCTCGGGCTCGTTTGTTGTTATGCGTGGTAGCTGTGCTGGGAGTCGTGCTGCTTACATTTGTGGTTGCACGCGCTCAGCAATCATCCAATGAAGATCCCAGATTCCGCAAATTGACGGATGACTACTGCGCGGCGTGGAGCACGGGCAACACCGACAATGCCGCGAAATTCTACGCACAGGACAGTGATTTGATTTTTTACGATGTGACACCCTTCTCCTATCACGGTTGGAAAGAGTACGTTCCTGGAGTGCACAAAGCATTGTTCGATAACGCCGCGGAGGCAAAACTAACCGCTGGTAAAGATCTGAAAGTTACGCGGCGGGGCAATGTAGCATGGACGACCGTGCCGATGCACTTCTATGAGAAGACCAAAGATGGCAAAGTGATGAAGGCGGAGCTGCGGTACACGGGCATCTGGGAAAAGCGCGGCTCGAACTGGCTTCTAGTGCATGAACATCTGTCTGTCCCAATGGCTGCGGATTAGCTGTGGACGGTGCTGCAGGCCTTGGACGATTAATTAACTGAATGTTTGAGGCACTTCGCTATTACTGGATTACCGCCCGCGGATATCGCCTGAATCCGTGGAATAGCCCCTATATTCGATGGAGATTTGAAACTTTCTTTGGACCTGAAGCGGCGCCATTGGATGCGCGCAAATTTTTCACGTTGTCCTGGAAATATCGGGCGCAAATGGAAGAGTTCATCGAGTGGGTGGGACAACGACGGCGAGAGCAACGTGGCCATCACTAGTTAGTTGCCGCGCGTGAACAAACGGTGGGCACACGCGCTATAATCATTGCTGGAAGGGGGCGCCGTGAAAGAGTTAGCCATCCTCCAGGATACCGACCAACTTCACGAGGCCGGTTGGTGGGAAGCAGAGCCGAGCGGCCGGGTGCACTGCTACCTTTGTCCGCGTCATTGCCACCTACATGTCGGGCAGGCGGGATTTTGCTTCATTCGCGTGAATCGCGGGGGCAAGCTCTATAGCTTGGGCTATGGCTCGCCTGCTGCGCTGCAAATTGATCCCATTGAAAAAAAACCGCTGAGCCATTTTTTACCGGGCAGCCGGGTGTTCAGCATAGGCACCGCGGGCTGCAACATGGGGTGTTTTTTCTGCCAGAACTGGGATATTTCCAAGTCGCGGCAGGACCAGGTGCGTTCACAACGCGTTGCCCCTGAAGATGTGCCGCTGCTGGCGCTGGAACACGGGTGCGAATCGATCGCTTTCACTTATAACGAACCGACCATTTGGGGCGAGTACGTTATCGACATTTGTAGGGCGGCGAAGGATCGCGGGTTGAAAACCGTGATGGTCTCCAATGGGTACATCACGCGCGAAGCGTTTCACGATATTTACGATCATATTGACGCCGCCAACATCGACCTTAAAGCATTTACAGAAACGTTTTATGGAAAGATCACGCTGACGCATCTACAGCCGGTGTTAGATACCCTGCAGTGGCTGAAGAATGAGACGTCGGTGTGGTTCGAGATTACGAATTTATTGATTCCGACGTTGAATGATGGCGCCGAGGAAATTGGCAAGTTGTCTGAATGGGTGATGCAGCACCTGGGACCGGATGTGCCGCTGCATTTCACGGCTTTCCATCCAGATTTCAAGCTTCAGGATAAGCCGCATACTCCACCAGAGACGCTGCATCGCGCGAGGAAAACCGCGCGCGAAGCGGGGCTTAACTACGTGTACGAAGGCAACATCTTCAGCGAAGGCGCGAACACGCATTGTCCGAGCTGCGGCGAGCTGTTGATAAGGCGCTCGTGGCACAATGTTTTAAAAAACAATATGAAAAACGGGGCGTGCCCGAGTTGTGGACTAGCCATTCCGGGCGTTTGGCAACGCAAGAGCGCGCCGCGCTCGCCGGGTTCCGCCGCAAGCCCGGTGGCGCATCGCTACGGGCATATCAATTTGTAGTAATATCGGCAGCGAGTAAGCATATAGACGGAAACCTAAGACTCCATCCTGAAAATAGAGGATGGGACACCCTCCGAGTTTGTTTAATTCTTTGATACTGATTCGATCTATTTAATTGGCCGGGGCGCCGGTTTTTTCGCCGGGGGTGAGGGTGCGGGCGCATAGGACGGTGAAGTCGGTGGGATCACACTGATAGATGTTGACGAAGGGTGGGTCTGACGCGCGGACGATGTAGTTCCCTGCTTCCATTTCCTCAGCGTCGGCGCCCTGGTAGGCGATGATGGGACTTCCTGGAAGGACGCGGACGTGGAACTGGTCCGAGGAAGGCTCGTAGTTGGAATAGGTAAAGCAGTGACCTATGCAGGCGCGGTCGACGATGTGATAAACGAACTGAATACGTGAATCCGCTGGAGACCCGAGGGTTGGAATGACTCGAGTGCCGAAGGGGAGCGCGGAGGTCAGAGATTCAGCGTGTGATTCGAGACGGTTCAGCGTGGCTGTGTCGCGATAAAGCAGCGTAAAGAAAAATAGGGAGCATACAAGTGCGGCGAGCGCAGCCGGTTTGTTCGGTCTCAGGCTGCTCAGAATGCCAAGGGCGAAAACGGCGGAGATGATGGTCAGACGGGAGACTAGCAAGCCTATCCACGCCGAGTAAGGGCCGCCACGCAGGTTCTGCGGGAGTAGCGATGTCACGCAGAAAGCTACCAGGTATAGCTCCGCTGAGAGAAAAAACGGACTTGAGAAGATTGGTGATTCGCGGCGCCGAAAATATTCTCCTACCAGCCAGAAAATAAAAATTGCGAGGAGCGCGTAAGCGACGAATCGGTAGCGGGCGGTGTACAAGACCAATTGATCTAGACCATTGAAAAAGTAAAAGGGCTCTTCAGGCCAGCTGAATTCAAAGTCTGACCAATTTTCCAGATACCAACGAGCGGCAAAGAAAATTGCGAGTATGGCAGCAGGAAGGATGAGTCTCCAGGGCCAGGGGATCCTTTTTTTGATTGCCATGTAGGCCAGCGTCACGGCGAACCACAACGGACCGATAGGGTGAGCAAAGGTGGCGAGCACAAATACAAGAATTGCCGCCAGCCAGTCCCAGCGTTGGGGCTGCTTCCATAAAATGGCCAGACCGAAACAGGCGAGGCCGATGGACAAGTAATAATTGAAAAAGCCCATGTTGAAGGTGTAACCGTACGCGAGCATGGCCATGCCAGGAGTGAGGAGCCAGGGCGGGTGCTCGCTGACGGCCGCGACGAAGGAAAATACTCCCCAGAAAAACACTAGGACGGAGATTGCTACAACGATTTTGGGGCCAGCTACGAATCCGAAGACCTTCGCGGAATATAAAAGAAGAACATCGAACAGCACGTTGTACCACTGCGTGGCGAGGTAAAGACCGGGCGCTCTTCCCTGCTGGACGAGAGTTGCGAGCCAGGCGTTAAAGGTGTGACTGGGAAGGTCGCCAGCTTCGATGTGACGATGCCAGAAACAGGGGATGATGACTACGGCGGAGATCACGGCCATCAAGAGGACGTGTGTGCGCACGAATCGCAAAGCGCGTAAGAGAGCGTTGTCTTTTTCCGTCATAACCTGGCAAAAAATTGTGTAGTTACATGATGCACGGTTTAGATGCGATTCGGTTGGAAAATTCGGGAGTCCTTGGTGAGGGCTATGGACCAGGGTTCGAACGAGGGATCAACGAGAGATTATTTTGTGCCTCAAAAAAAGTGATGATGAAATTTATTTGGAGGGCTGGCTTTCGCCCAGGCGTTTCAGTCGATCGCGGAGGCGGCGCTGCAACGGGGTGGGAGTGTTGGGATTGAAGGCTACCAGGTACCACAAAGGTTGGCTGCGGTCTTTGCTGAGCCACGTTAATGTGGGGGCGTCGGCGTTGGGGTGACGCGCGACATTTTCGCGGATGGCCGCGTAGGGGTGCTTGGCCAGTTTGTTCAGAGTTTTCGAATTGGCGCGCGGATGTTCGCTGATGAGGCGCAGGAGATAGAAATCTTCTTCGGGGGCTTGTTTGACGAGCTTTTCAAGCATGTCCGGCTTAGCGTCAGCGCTGAGGACCAAGCCAATTTTCTCGTCCCAGGCGGTGTTGATTTGATTCAGCTCGCGAGTGCGGGCGTGAATGAGCTCTTCGAGAATGCGGCGTTCCTGTTGCATGCGGGCGATTTGGAGCGATGTGCTTTCGAGAGAATCGAGAACGCGCAAGAGATGTTGGCGCTCGCCAAAAACGATTTGAGAAGTGCGGGTGATGCCGCCCTTCTCTTTATCCTTGTGCTGTACCAAATCGGAACGTCGCATTATTTGCCGCTCCAGTCGGAATTATTGCCGGCGCTAAGAACTAGATCAACCTGGAAATCAATTGAGCAGCCCGGCGGAGTTTGAAAGCGGCCGCAGGCTCCAACAAATTATGGTATGTGCAGAGTGTAGGGTAAAGTTTGCTGCGGGGCTATGTGCCCGATTTGTTACGGAGCGCGCGTGGAACGGTTTGTTGATGCGAGTCGCTTCGACCAACTTCAGGGCTGATGCTCCAATTAATCAACCAACTATGCGGTCGCGGCTAAAGCCGCGACCCACAAAATCGTAAAGCACGCGAGGCCGGATTAGAGGCCCACAGAAGAATTCGAGGAATGATGACCGCATTTTCAGAACACCGAGAAGAGCTGGAACGCTACGAGCAGATGTTGGGATTGGAACGTGGGCGGCTGGCGGTTTCGCTGGATCGGCTGACGAATGCGTTGGTACTTGTGGGGCAGCACGGAGTGTACTGCACGAGTAATCGAAATCCGATGGTGCCGGCCATGGACTTGCGGATTATTTCGATGGAGTTGACGCACGCCAAGGAGCTGCTGCAATCGGTGATGGAAGAATTGCGTAAGAAGAAGGAAGCCGACGGAGTTAAATAGTTCTGCGCTCAGGATGACGGTTGCACAAAGCGCAATGGTTAAATTAGTGCTCCGTCGAGAGATAGCTAGGCGATGAGGAAGGGGTTTGAATGGCGTTCGTTACCGATGGTAGTGGCGGGACCGTGGCCGGGGTAGACGATGGTGCTGTCGGGTAATTGCAGCAGTTTTCCTCGCAGCGAATCCATGATCTGGTCCATGGAACCGCCCCATAAATCCGTGCGGCCAATGCTGCCTGCGAAAAGAGTGTCGCCGGCGAAGAGTTGCGGCGCGACTAAAGTGACGATGCCTGCTTCCTGTGGGACATACAGGCAGACGCTGCCTGGCGTGTGCCCGGGCGTGTGAATGATGCGGGCTTGGTAATCGCCCCAGCGGAGGGTGTCGCCTTCTTTCAGCAAGTTGTCGATGCTAGTGATCTCGGGCGCAGCTACGCCCAGGAACGCGGCCTGCATCTCCATAGCTTGATAAAGCGGCAAATCCTCGGGATGCATAAGCACCGGGGCGCCGGTGAAGCGATGCAATTTGCTGAGTCCGCCGACGTGGTCAATGTGCGCATGAGTGCTGACGATGGCTTTTACCGTGAGCTTGTGGCGGCCGAGTAAATCCATGATGCGCGTTACTTCATCGCCGGGATCGATGACCAGAGCTTCGCGGGTGACGGGATCGCCGATGATGGTGCAATTGCATTGCAGCATGCCTACCGGAAGGGTGATGTGAATCAGCTCGCGTGGGGTGGTGAGTTTGGTCCTAACAGATTGTGGTTCAGTCATCTGATGGCGCTCATCATGAAGTATAACATTCGAGAAGTTTGATTTTTTACGGTGGGCAGGCCGTGGAGCAGCGGTTTTCTAATTCACCCTGACCTGTTCGGACAGACCGATTTTCGTTTATTTTGTTAGTGTTACAAGCCCCTCATTTGCAGTCGATTGTTCAGCAAGCGTTCAGCAACAAATCTCTGCCCCAGGGCTCGAGTCCCGACCGGTCGGACAACTCTTGGGCGGCGAGGGTCCACCCGGTGGCTTCACAAGGCGAATTTTCGACGGCGCCCGATGAGTTCGCCCGTGCGGTTGCCTACGCAATCGAGCCGGGTACATAAAGGTGGCAGAGCGGCTGAATGCGTCGGTTTGCTAAACTGTATGTGAGGCTTGGATCTTGAGTAAGGAATTGGCAATGCAGAACGCTGAAGCAACAATCGAGACGCCGCTGGCCGGTGTGCACCGCCGCGCGGGGGCGACCATGGGGGTATGGTTTGGTTGCGCGTTGCCGGATGATTGGGGGGATGCGCGGGAAGAGCAGCGGTTTGCGAACGAGAGTGTGGCGCTGATCGATAAGAATTACCGGGCGTACTTTACGTTTTCCGGGCCTGATCGGGTGCGCTATTTGAATGCGATCCTCACTAACAACATTAAGGATTTGGCGAGTGGACAGGGCGTTGTGTCGCTGTTGCTGAATGCGCAGGGTCGGATCCTGGCGGAAATTGAAACGTTTGCGGAGGCCGAGAAGATTCTTTGCGTTTCCTATTTGATGGTTCGAGAGCGGCTGGCGGAAGTGCTCGAGAAGTACATCATCATGGATGACGTTACGTTCAGCGATGATGCGGAGAAATTTGGGACGCTGGCGGTGGAAGGACCGCGGGCGCCGGAAGTAGTAAAAGAACTGACGGGCGTGGATTTGAAATCTATGCCGGAACTTGGTTGGGCGGGCGTGAAGGTGAGTTCGCAGACCACTGAAGGCCCGCCGGTGGACAACGCGAGCTCGAATAATTCTGAACGCGCAATTCCCTGCCGAATGGTGAGGCGTTTTGCTGGGGCGGAATTTACTCTGGAGCGCGACAAGCTGGAGCTGCTGTGGGATGTTCTTTTGCAATCGACGCGACGGCACGGCGGGGGGCCCATGGGATACCAAGCGTTGAGCGCGCAGCGACTTGTTCAACGAGTGCCGTGGTTTGGATATGACTTCGGCGAGAAACAAATTCCACATGAAGCGGGATTGGAGTCGAGCCATATCAGTTATACCAAGGGTTGTTACACCGGTCAGGAAATAGTGGAGCGGGTGCGGTCGCGAGGGCAGGTGAACCGGCGGCGAGTGGAATTGTCATTCTCTGGGGAAGGCGTGCCGGAAAGCGGTGCAGAGCTTACTGTGGATGGGAAAGCGGTTGGGTATGTTACGCGGGCGGCACGATCGTGGTTTCCGCCCGGGGTTTTGGGCATGGGATATTTAAGCAAGGAACATCGAAGCGTAGGTACTGTGGTGCGGTGGAGCGGCGGTCGCGCGGCCGTCGTGGAGTTTGCAGACACGCTGGGTCGTTGAGATTGAAAACATATTTTTCCGTTGGGGAAATGCCGCTAAAGCTTAAATGGGGCGATCGGACGGTTTACCTTGGCGCTCCAGAAGCGGGCGCAGCAAACCTGTGAGGCGGCCACGATCGTCGGGGTTCATGGCGGTAAACTCGATGGCCATGCCATGGCTGGGGGCGACGCGGCGGACGACACCACGCGCGCGGACTTCACCAGTTCCGGTGGGTAGGACCAGCTTAACGAGACTTTGTTCCGGGGGCGGATCGGGAGTGCGGATGAATAGGCCGCCGAGAGCAATGTCTTCCAGACGAGAGACGGAGCGTTTAGTGCCAACTTGCCAACCGACAAGCGTGCCTTCGGGAGCTTTGACGCGCGGATAACGGCGTGTAGGTTCGGTATTCGCCATTCCCCAAGCCCGACTGCTGGCGTGACGCAGAGCGCCGCGTTAGATGCAACGCGAAATTGCGTCAATCCAAATTCAAAGCGCGTTTGAAGGAACCCGTTTCCGCATCAATCTTTTTTTGGAGCTGCAGAATCGAGTACAAGAGCGCTTCCGGGCGGGGGGGACACCCTGGAACGTATACATCCACTGGAATAACCTGATTACAACCTTGCACGATGGCGTAATTATTGAAGACGCCGCCAGAAGTGGCGCACGCGCCCATGGATATGACCCACTTGGGCTCGGGCATTTGTTCGTAGAGGCGGCGAATGACGGGGGCCATTTTTTGCGAGAGGCGCCCGGCGACGATCATCAAGTCGGCTTGACGCGGGGACGGACGGAAAACTTCGGCGCCGAAACGAGCCACGTCGAAGCGCGCGGCGGCCATGGACATCATTTCGATGGCGCAGCAAGCCTAGCCGAAACCGAGCGGCCAGATGGAGCTTCTGCGGGCCCAGTTCACGGCTTTGTCGAGCTGGGCAAAGATTACGCCTTCGTCTTCGAGCAGCTTGCCAAAATCGTCGGGCTTAGTGAGTGTTACGCCTTGACCGAGAGCTACGCTCATGGTTCCTCGTGAAAACCATTTTCGCACATTTATGTTAACGGGCACAAATTGCCGTTGTCCGTAGGCTTCCATGCGGAGTCAGTAAGGAAACAATGTGAAAAAAACAAGCGGCTGGAGGCCTTGGGCATCCAGCCGCGTTTACAATCAACCCGATCAAGAGAATGAGGTCGGGTTCTCGCGGCTATTGCGGAAGAGGTGCAGTGCAACCCACCTTTTGCGAGACGTTTGCCGACGTCAGGACGTTGGTGTCGGGGTAGCTGTACGCCTTACTGATAGCATTCGAGGGTGTAACGCCCGCGAACCACTGCAAGAGCGCCTCGTTTTGCGGGTGCCAAGTTTTGCCGTTCAGAACGATTGGAAACTGCGCGTTCGGGAGTCCTTCGATGACGTCCCCAGTTTCCAGGTTGTTCTGGCAATTGCCATTGGGCGACAGCCACCAGGGAGTGGCGTTATTGACAAAGGGGTCGTTGAAAGTTTCGGCCAGTTCGTGGCTGAGAGCGGAGATGTCGCCAAAGGTCGGGTCGTTAAAAACACCAGGGGAAATCCAGCTGGAGTAGTTCAGGACGTAGCGCCTCTCGAGGAATCCGTTGTTTGGGCCACCGGGCTCCAGATCATAGCTATGGAAACCAATGACGCAGCACTGGTTGGGGTCGTTATTGAAGTACAGGTAGGCATTGGGAAACAGGAAGGTGGAAAGGTCTACGGTACGGATGTCGTGGGCATTCTCAGCGGCGCCTACCGGGGTGGTGGTGTCGGTGGCAGTTGCTGGGAAGAGAGCATTTACGAAAGTATTGATATCAATCAATACATAAGCACAGCAGGTGCCGTCAGCGTTTAGAGCGAAGCGGTAGGTTCCTCGGATAAGGACCATAGTCCTGGCAGTCACAACTCGTGGCTTCAACAAGGTGTGCCACTGTTCGTCAGCTTTGTGAATGAACTCGGCGCGCTGAATGGCGTCGGTGAACTGGGTGGGTTCATTGCTGGAACTGTAGAAGGTGTTGGAGAAGATCGGGGAGCTAAGCACCGGCGCTACGTATTGGGTGGCGTCGGAGTAAAGGCGTTTTCCATTGACAAAGCGGGGCGAGCCATCAGAGTTTCGCAGATCAAGATTGACGGGGACGATGGGCGCGCCGATGTTGGTGGACTCCCCGTTGGAATTTCCCTTATTTCCCTGGCCCTGATTTCCCTGGCCAAGTGGAGAGTTGCCGACCATGGTGTAGTCCCAGGTGAACTGCAGGTTCCCACTCCCGTCGACTCCTGGGTAGTAGAAATAACTGCTCCAATTGGGGAGTGAATCGATTCCTAAAAGACTGCTATTCGAGCGGTTTCCCAACTTGCCGCCCCCCGCTGCATTCGAACCTGCGTGCAGTGTATGAGGATTGGCGCTCAGCGTGAAACTGGGTGAAAGTTGATCCGATTGCATCCCTCCCTGTGCAAAAACGCAGACGGGCAAGGCACCACACATCAGTGCTACGAGCACAGCATTACGCATTTAGCCTCCAATGATCTCTTGATCTTTCTCCGACGGGACCATCGGAGTATTCCCGAGAGCGTTCCACTTCGAGTAGGAATGGACCGGGCTGGCAGACTATATTGAAACTAATCTACGGATACAAGCAGATTTTTTACGCCGAGATCATATAAAGAATTTCTAAATACCTTCTTGGTATATCCCGGTTAGTTTACTGGGAGGGTACTTAGGTTCTGTGCATTTTCGGCTGTTGTATTAGGCCCAATTGAAACCGCCAGGCCTCTTTCGGTGATACTTCTATCGCGGAAAAGAAATACGAATGAATGAACTGCCCGAAAAACTCTTTGCGAATCCGGTGTGGCATGCTTTGCATAGTAAGCATCGGAAGTTTGCGAAATGCTTTGGCGATGCATGCCGCTATCCTGCGGACGTAGTGCCGTTCGCAGCGATAAGTGCGCCGGGCGTTGAGCCGATGCTACAGCTGCACTCGGTTTTCGAGCCGGGTGAGTCAGCTTGGATTATTGGGGAGGAGTACGCGGAAGTTTCGGGACTCGTTCGCGAGGAAATTCTGGAATGCCTTCAGATGGTGTTGCCGGACGGCGTTACGGTGCCGGATACGGAGACAGAAATCGTCACCTTGTCCGACGCGAATGCGGGCGAAATGGTGGCGCTTACGACGCTGGCGTTCCCTGGTTTCTTTCGACAAAGGACGTGCAAGATGGGTTCGTATTATGGCGTTCGATCTCCATTCGGCGAATTGATTGCTATGGGAGGAGAGCGGCTAAAACTGGATGGGTTCACGGAAATCAGCGGGGTGTGCACGCATCCGTCCTTTCGAGGACGAGGGTTGGCTGCAGCAATTATTTGGCAATTGGTGCGACAACATCGCAAGGAAGGCGTAGTGTCCTGGCTGCATGTAGCGAGCGCCAATCGACGTGCTGAAGAGCTGTATTTACGGATGGGTTTTGAGGAGATTCGCAAAGTGGCATTGCATCACGTCTCGCGACTCGCGTAAGTGGCGATCAATTCCGATTCGATATACCAACGCGCGGTGACGGGCAATACATTAGACAGTTAGGACGACTTTGCCGAATTGGTCGCCGGATTCGAGGTAGCGGTGGGCGTCGGCGCAGGAGGCCAGCGGGAAGATGCGGTCGATGACGGGCTTCAGGTGGCCGGAGGCGACTAGTTTCAGGAGTGCGGCCAATTCGGATTTGGTGCCCATGTAGGAGCCGAGCAGCGAGAGTTGACGGGTGAAGAGGAAGCGCAGATCGATTTTGGCGTCGTAGCCGGTGGTCGCGCCGCAGGTGATCAGGCGGCCGCCGACGGCGAGGCTGGCAACGCTGTCGTCCCAGGTGGCGGTGCCTACGTGTTCGAATACCACGTCGACTCCACGTTTGTTGGTGATGCGGCGGACTTCGTCGCGGATTTTTTGTGTTTTGTGATTGATGAGGTGCTGGGCGCCGAGCTGCTTCGCTTTTTCCAGCTTGGCGTTGTTGCCTGCGGTGGCGATAATGCGCGCTCCGAAGAGAGCGGCGATTTGAATGGCGGCGCTGCCAACTCCGCTGCCTGCGCCTAAGATCAAAACGTCCTCGCCAGGTTGAAGCTGCGCGCGGGTGAGGAGCATGTGCCAGGCGGTTTGGAAAACCAGAGGGATGGATGCGGCTTCTTCCCAGCTGAGATTTTCTGGATATGGCATGCAGTTTACTTCGGGACATTTTACGAAGTCGGCGCAGCCACCATCGATCATGTAGCCGAGATTTGAGAATTGACGGCAGCGGTTGTCGAGGCCGGCTACGCATGTGGCGCACTTCCCGCAGGAGACCCCGGGAGCGAGGATGACTTTCTGGCCGACCTTCACGGTGGTTACCTCGGCGCCGATCTCGGCGATTTCGCCGGCGATATCGCTGCCGGGAATGTGTGGGAGCGGGATTGGAACCTTGGGCATGCCGCCGCGGACCCAGAGATCCAGATGATTTAGGGCGCAGGCACGCACACGCACGAGAACTTCGTTGGCGCGAATGGATGGCGTGGGGGCGTCGGTGTATTGCAGGACTTCTGGTCCGCCGTGTTTATAAAATAGGATGGCTTTCATGCGGCTCCCGAATGATGGTGCGAATCGCAAGGTACCATTGCCATAGTTGAGTGTCCATCACGGCTCGCGTTGACAGAGAGCCGAGTGAGACTTAGGCTCTAGGTGATGACTGACCTATTCGAAGAAATAGTAAAGATGCGGCGGGTAGGGGCACGCGGGGCGCTAGCTACCATTGTGCATACCAATGGGTCGATACCGAGCTACGAGAGTTCGCGGATGCTGGTGCGCGAGGATGGGTCTATCGCGGGGACGATTGGCGGCGGATGCGTGGAGGCGGATGTCTGGGCGGCGGCCAAAGAAGTGATGCAGAAAGAATTGCCGCGGAAGATGGTTTTTAACTTGAATCATGAGGCTAGTTACGACAGTGGGTTGATCTGCGGGGGGACGCTGGAAATATTTGTGGAGCCGATATTACCGCAGCCGGTGGTGTATTTGTTTGGCGGCGGGCACGTGTCGATCGCGGTGGCCAATGCGGCTAGCGCGGCGGGATTTGGGATTGCGGTGGTGGATGATCGCGAGGCGTTCGCGAATATGCAGCGGTTTCCTATGGCGCAAGCGGTGCACACGAGTTATGCGGGAGCGTTTGAAAAGATTCGGCCGAATGCGAGCAGCTATCTGATCATTGTTACGCGCGGGCACAAGGAAGATATGCGCGTGCTGGCGTGGGCGGTGCGGTCGGAGGCGCGCTACGTGGGAATGATTGGCAGCAAGCGCAAAGTGCTGTCGGTGTATAAGGCGCTGGAGAATGAGGGTTACCGGGCGGAAGAATTCACGCGCGTGTTTGCGCCTATGGGATTGGATATTGGCGCGCTGTCTCCTGAGGAGATTGCTGTGAGCGTTGTGGCGGAACTGATCGCGGTGCGGCGAAATGCCGGGGCGGCTGCGCATAAGAAATTGAATTACGAAGCACGCGCCACTCTGAGCGAGCGTTAAGAGCGTTGCCATGCTGGCGGCGGTAATTTTATCGGGCGGTGCGTCGCGCCGCATGGGCACCCCCAAGGCACTTCTTCCCTGCCTCGCCGGGACATTTCTTGAACATTTATTAAGTGTTACGGATCATCCGCGGATTGGATGGCGGCGGGTGGTGCTAGGTGCTGATGCGCACGCGATCGCTGAGGGCGTGGAGTTGCCGGTGGACGAAGTGGTTGTCAACGAAAGCTGGGAAGCGGGGCAACTGAGTTCTATTCAGAGCGGATTGCGGAGTTTGCCTGCCGGGACGGATGGGATGCTGCTTTGTTTGATTGATCATCCATTAATCAGTCGCGAGTTGGTTGGCGAGTTGGTGGAGCGGTTTTATGAGTCGGGCAAGCCGATTGTGCTGCCGGTGTACCAAGGGCGACGCGGACATCCGGTGATTTTTGCTTCGCGATTGTATGAGGAACTGCTGAGCGCGCCGCTGGAAACCGGAGCGCGAGCGGTGGTGTGGGCGCATAGTGAGAATCTCTTTGAGATGGAAACAAATGAGGAAGGTTGCGTATTGAATTTGAACGATCCGGATGCTTTAGCTAAAGCTCGGAAGCGGGATTAGCGGGCTTTAAGCTTGGCTAATAATTGGGTGAGGGCGTCAGCGGCTAGTTCCGCTGCATGCTGGGTGGCCGGAGGTAATCCGCCGAGTTGCTCGGAAAGATATTCAGCGCTGATGTGAGCGGCTTCGGAGATGGTTTTGTTTTTCAGCTCGACGGTGAGGAGGGATGCGCAGGCGATGGCGGTGGTGCAGCCCTGACAGAGGAAGCGGGCCTCGGCGATGCGGTTGCTTTCCTCTTCAAGGCGTACGGCAAGATAAAGAATGTCACCGCAGACTGGATTGGTTACGTCGACGGAAGCGGCGGCGTTGGGAAGTTGCCCTGCGTTGCGCGGGGATTGGAAATGATCTAGCACGGCATCGCTCAGCATTGTTTGAGTATCCCAAGGGCGGATGAATCGGGCAATGGTTTGGATACTTACCGGGCCCGCGAGGTTTCGAAGATTTCATGATCGTGGTGGCGGCGGTGATTGAGCGCGGGGACCGCAGGATTTTGATCGGGCAGCGGAGGCGCGGGGATACTTCATCGCTGAAATGGGAGTTTCCGGGCGGGAAAATCGAGGCGGAGGAAGAGCCGGAAGGGGCGCTTGCTCGCGAGTTGCGCGAGGAGTTGGGGGCGACGTTGGTGCGCTGTGTGGAGATGGGGCGGGTGCAACATGTTTATGCGAACAGTGCGAACCCGGTGGAGATTCGCTTTTATGCGGCGGAAATTGCGGACGAAAATATTCAGCCAACGTGTTTCGAACAGATTGCTTGGGTATTGCCCAGGGAGCTTGGCGATTATGATTTTCTGGATGCGAACCGGGTGTTGATTGCGCAGTTGGCGACAGGGAAAGTGAAAGCAGCGGAATTGTTGCGGAACGCAAAAGCTTCAGGTTGATATTTTTAGATATATGAATTCTGCGAATGGCGAGGCGTCAATCTTGATTGGTCATTAGAAAGTTTAAAAACAATAAAGTCAAACGCCCCGCCCTTGCAAAAAAAACGTAAGGATGGCCCACCCTTCGCATTTTTGTGGTTTTTAATTCTTCGCGACGATCGTTAGGGCAACACAGCTACGAGATTACTGGGTTTAGTTTCTCGGGGTCGATTCCCAGGTCTTTGATGGCTTGGTCGATTAGTTTGCGGTCTATTTTTCCGTCGACGAAGAGTTCGTGCAAAGTAGCCAAGGTGATGAATCGGGCGTCAACTTCGAAGAATTCGCGTAATGACGCGCGGCCTTCGCTGCGGCCGAACCCGTCGGTGCCCAAGGAAGCCAGGCGGCGAGGCAGCCACTTGCAGATCATGTTGGGCAAAGTTTTCAGGTAGTCGGAGGCGGCGACCAGTACGCCGGGAGCGTCGCCTAATGTGCTGGTGACATATGGGACGCGCTGCTTCTCGCCGGGATGCAGGCGATTCCAGCGATCGGTTTCGTTACCGTCGACGTACAGCTGCTTGTAGCTGGTGACGCTCCAAACGTCGGCGGCTACGCCATATTTTGTTTCGAGAATTTCCTGAGCTTGCAGAACTTCGCGAAGAATCGCACCGCTGCCAAAAAGTTGGGCGCGCAGCTTTGATTTTTTATTTTCGGAAGCGCGGAAGCGGTACATGCCGTTGAGGATGCCATCTTTGACGTCGCCGGGCATGGCGGGCATGGCGTACTGCTCGTTCATCACGGTGATGTAATAAAAAATATTCTCGCCATCTTTGTACATGCGGCGAATGCCGTCTTGGATGATGACGGCGATTTCGTAGGCAAATGCGGGATCGTAAGCGCGCAAATTTGGGACGGATAATGCGAGGACGTGGCTGTTTCCGTCTTGATGCTGCAAGCCTTCTCCTGCGAGCGTGGTTCGACCGGCGGTTCCTCCGAGAAGGAATCCACGGGTGCGCATGTCCGCGGCGGCCCAGATGAAATCGGCGATGCGCTGGAAACCGAACATGGAGTAATAAATAAAAAATGGAATGGTGTTGATGCCGTGGGTGGCATAGGCCGAGCCCGCGGCGATGAAGGAAGCCATGGAACCGGCTTCGGTAATTCCCTCTTCAAGGATTTGTCCGTCTTTGGCTTCCTTGTAATAGAGGAGGGTGTTCACGTCGACAGGCTCGTAGCGTTGGCCGACGCTCGAGTAGATTCCCACGGTTCGGAATAAGGATTCCATGCCGAAGGTGCGGGCTTCGTCGGGAACGATGGGCACTACCAGCTTTCCGATTTCCGGATCCTTCAGCATTTTGCGGAGCATGCCCACGAAGGCCATGGTGGTGGAAACCTCGCGGCCGTCGCTGCCTTCGAAAAATTCATTGAAGAGTTCGTCGTGGTTGGCGACGAGGGGCTTGGAGCGTACGCTGCGCTGTGGAACGTAGCCACCCAAGGCTTTGCGGCGCGCGCGAATATATTGAATTTCCGCGCTGTTTTCCGGTGGACGATAAAAAGGAACTTCGACGCAGTCTTCGTCATTGAGTGGAACAGCGAACCGTGAACGGAAGACGCGCAGCTCGTCTTCGTTTAATTTTTTCTGCTGGTGCGTGACGTTTTTGCCTTCGCCAGCTTCGCCGAGACCGTATCCTTTAATGGTGCGGGCGAGGATCACGGTCGGGGCGCCTTTGTGTTCCGTGGCTGCTTTGTACGCGGCGTAAACTTTACGCGGATCGTGGCCGCCGAGGCGCAAGCGGCGCAAGGCGTCGTCGGAGAAGGGCTCGACGAGTTGCAGCAAACGCGGATCGGAACCGAAGAAATGTTGGCGCACGTAGGCGCCGGATTCGACGACGAGTTTCTGGTATTCGCCGTCCACCAGTTCGCCCATGCGCTTGACGAGCAGGCCTTCCGTGTCGCGGTCGAGGATGGGATCCCACTCGCTGCCCCAGAAAACCTTAATGACGTTCCAACGAGCGCCGCGGAAGGCGGATTCAAGTTCCTGAATAATTTGACCATTGCCGCGGACGGGACCGTCGAGGCGCTGCAGGTTGCAATTGATGACAAAGATGAGATTGTCGAGTTTTTCGCGGGAGGCCAGAGTGATGGCGCCAAGGGACTCGGGTTCATCGGTTTCACCGTCACCGAGAAAGGCCCAGACTTTGGCATCGGAGACGGGTTTCAGCCCCCGGTCTTCGAGATAGCGATTGTAGCGAGCCTGGTAAATGGCCATGAGCGGGCTTAGGCCCATAGAGACGGTCGGAAATTCCCAGAAATCAGGCATGAGCCAGGGGTGAGGATAAGAAGAGAGGCCGCCGCCGGGTTTTAGTTCACGGCGAAAATTTTCGAGCTGCTGGGCGGAGAGACGGCCTTCAAGGAAGGCACGTGCGTACATGCCGGGCGAAGCGTGGCCCTGGAAGTACACGGTGTCGCCTTCGAATTCGTCTGTACGGCCGCGGAAGAAATGATTGAAGCCGACTTCGTAGAGCGTTGCGGCGGAAGCAAAGGTGGAGATGTGGCCGCCGATATTATGCTCGACGCGATTGGCGCGCACGACCATGGCCAGCGCGTTCCAGCGTACGAGACTCTTGATGCGGCGCTCGAGTTCCTGGTCGCCGGGATAACGAGGCTCAAGGCGATGAGGGATGGTGTTGGCGTAAGGAGTGTTGGCGGTGAAGGGTAAGTCGATGCCGTTGACGGTGGCATGGGCGCGAAGGCGCTCAAGAATTTCGGT
Source organism: Candidatus Acidiferrum sp. (assembly GCA_035996445.1). GTDB lineage: Bacteria > Acidobacteriota > Terriglobia > Acidiferrales > UBA7541 > Acidiferrum. The sequence continues at coordinate 24,691 of DASYJM010000260.1, forward strand.
GGCTACTTCCGCGCCGCTGGATTCGAGGACGGCGTCAAGAGATTCAAGCCATTCCTGAATTTCTACATCGTCGACGCCGTGTTGCTGCGCGGGTGACTCGCCGGGCGGCGTGAAGGTTTCGTTGGGGTGCGTGAAAATCTCGTTATCCATAACCGGGATGGTCCTTCTTTTAAAAAATAGGAAGCGCGCAGTGCGAGCGCTAAAGACTTATACGTGCGATAAGGAGAATAGAATACACCCTCCGAGCGAATTTATGCTGGGCTCGCTATAAAAATGGTAGAAAAAAAATGATGAGCTAGAGAGTTCGACCGCCGTCGAGCAGCAGAACTTCGCCGGTGATGAACGGAGAGTTGATGAGGAAGGAGAGGGCGGCGGTGACGTCTGCGGTGGTGCCGGTGCGGTGCAGCGGCGCGCGCTTGATATAGTCGGCTGCCAACTCTGGCGGGTCGTCAGGCATGGTGATGGTTCCGGGAGCGATGGCGTTGACGCGGATTTCTGGCGCGAGCGCTTTAGCCAGGACGCGTGTGAGCATGCTGACGCCTGCCTTGGAGACGCTGTGAGGGATGTAGCCGGTCCAACCTAGGAAACCGGCGACGTCAGAAAGATTGATGATGACGCCGTTGTTTCCTTTCAGCAAAGGGGCGGCGGCCTGGGCACAGAAAAATGGGGCTTTCAGATTTACATCGAGGGCGGCGTCCCAGATTTCCTCGGTGATGGAGGCAAACTCGGCGTGCAGAAAATTTGAGGCGTTGTTGATGAGAATGTCGAGGCGGCCAAATTCTTTATTGCTGTTGGCTAAGAGCATGTCGATGTCGGATTTTTTGGCCAGGTCGGCGGGCAGGCATATTGCGCGGCGGCCGAGGTCGGTAATTTGCGTTACTACTTCCTGGGCTTCCTCGGATGAGCGATGGAAATGGACGACTACGTCGGCGCCTTCGTGGGCGAGGTGCAGCGCGATGGCACGGCCCAGACGTTTGGCCGCACCGGTGACCAGAGCGACTTTGCCAGTGAGCTTGCGGCTATTCGAATCGGAGGGCGACATCGTCAGATTAAAAAAGTAGCACAGTCAATTGAGGGCAGCGGCAAACAATTCGGTGACAGTGCTCGCGGCTGTTGCAATTCTCTTTAGGTGGATTGACTGGGTAGGCAGCGGTGGGCTGGTAGAATCGAAGGCGGCGGAGGGGAAATGAATCTTGATTTGTTGGCGATTGCCGCGCACCCGGATGATGTGGAGCTGAGCTGCGGCGGGACGATGCTGCGCATGGCGCAGCAGGGATATAAGACCGGGATACTCGACCTCACTGCCGGAGAAATGGGCACGCGGGGAACGCGCGAGACCCGGGCGAAAGAAGCCGACGCAGCCGGCAAGATTTTACAGGTCTCATGGCGCGGAATCCTCGGGGTACCGGATTCGGATGTGCAGGCGAGCAGAGCGAACAAACTGCTGCTGGCGGCCAAGATCCGGGAGTTGCGGCCGAAGACCGTGATACTTCCATATTGGGAGGCTCGCCATCCGGATCATTATCATGCGTCGACCCTGGGATATGAGGGTTGCTTCCTGGCGGGCTTGAAACAGCTACCGATCGAGGGTGAAGCTTACCGGCCATTCAAGATTTTATATTCCACAGCCTATGCGAACGTCCGTCCAACTTTTGTTGTGGATATCAGCGCGCAATATGATCAGCGCAAACGGGCGATTCTGGCGTACTCCTCTCAATTTCTGGGGAATGTGCCGGTGGATAAAGGAGCGGTGCATCTGGGGCTTGACGAATTGGAAAACGAGATGAGCCAGCTGGCGCGGCATTACGGGCAAATGATTGGCGTGAACTATGGGGAGCCGTTTCTGATTAAGGAACTGGTGAAAGTGGATGACGTGGTGAAGATGGAAGTGCGCTCGATTTAGGGCGCTAGTTTTTTTTGATCTAACGGGTTTCGTTTTCCTGGGCGGGCGAAAACCCGGGGATGTTTTGTCCGGTGGGGGTGCGTTCGGCGCGGACACGTGTGAGGGCTTCTTCCTCTGAGCCCGATTTGCGGAGGATAACCATGGTGCTCAGAGCCTCGGTGTACAGGCGGGTGACCAAGTAGGTGTCGCCGGTGCCATCCTTTTTCCAAAGTTGGCCAATCTGGATTTTGGGAACGCTCATATGCAGAGCTCGAATGTAGTGTGCCGGAGGATAAGGTGTCAACTGTCCCCCGGGTGTCAGGTGCCATAATGGCTGGATCAATTTTAGATTCTAAGCGGGGTTAAAGCAGGAAACCTTACGGCGGAGCCGGACATCGTAACTGAGACGGCGTAACCCCGTGAGCCGTGGCTCGCGGGAGTGTATACTTGGCTGAGTGGAAGAGGTTATCCCGATGATTCCATATACATTTCGGCAGGTGCTGACGGTAACGATCGTGGGCGTGTTGGTGCTTTCGCCTGGGTTGACGGCGGCTCAAGGGCAAACAGGCAGCCAGACTCCTAGCCAGCAGCAACCCGCCGGCCAAACAACCACTCAGCCGCAGCAGTCGACAAGTCAAGACCCGTCGCAGTGGCCGACGCAATGGCCGCAACCTACACCGCCGCCTCCTCCGCCGCAAGCGCCCGCGCCGCAAACGACGTCTCAGCCGCCTCAGAAACCTGCAGCTAGTCAGCCGGTGCAGCAGAAAGAGACGGTTACGCCGAAGAATTCTAAAGAGGACGTTGAGGCAATCGGCAATCGCGGGGTCGGCAAAGGTGTAAATTTTTATTCGCTGGAACGCGAAATCGCTCTCGGCAAGGGCTTGGCGCAGGAAGTGGAAAGGTCTTCGAAGCTGATTGATGATCCGGTGGTGGTCGAGTACGTGAATCGCGTGGGGCAAAACCTGGTACGCAATTCGGACGCGCGCGTGCCTTTTACTATTAAGGTGATCGATTCGGACGTGGTGAACGCATTTGCTTTGCCTGGCGGATTTTTTTATGTGAACAGCGGATTGATTTTGCGCGCACAGGAAGAATCCGAGCTCGCGGGTGTGATGGCACATGAAATTTCGCACGTGACCGCGCGACATGGCACGAAGCAGGCTACCAAAGGCGAATTGATGCAGTTGGCCACCATTCCGTTGATCTTGCTGGGGCCGGGCGGTTGGGCTGGTTACGGGATTTACGAAGCTTCGCAGTTGGCAATTCCCTTCTCATATTTGAAGTTTTCGCGAGATGCGGAGCGCGAGGCAGATTTCCTGGGCCTGCAGTACATGTATAAGGCGGGATATGACCCGAATGCGTACATAACATTTTTTGAACGGATTCAGGCGGATGAGAAGAGGCAGCCAGGTACGATCCCGAAGATATTTTCAACGCACCCTCCTACGCCGGAACGCATAGCCAATACGCAGAAGGAAATTGCGCGGATACTACCTGCGAAAGCAGAGTATGTGGTAACGACATCCGAGTTCGACACGGTGAAGGCGCGGCTGCGGAACATTGTGTTCTCGCGCAAAGTGCAGACGGCGCCCGGGAAGCCCACGTTGCGGACTAAGACCGAGCAGGCGGATAAGAAGGGCCAGGACCCCAACGCCAATCCCGATGATGATCGGCCGACATTGAAACGGCGGCCAGATACGACGCCATAACGTTACGTTAATTAATTGATCAAAGAGGGGCGGCAATTTCCGCCCCTCTTTATTTTTGCACGAAACTTTGTCAGGTAATTAGGGCGGCGGGGGCGACTAGTAGCTTCGCTCCTGACGGCGTTCGTCGGGCACTGCGGCAATTCCCAAACGGCGCAATTCGTCGGCGTAATACTTACGGTACAGGACATCCCATTCTTCGCTGCCCTCGAGAATTTCTTTTTTCTGCGAGGTGATTTTCTTGCGGACTTCA
>DASYJM010000261.1:0-22523 GCA_035996445.1 Candidatus Acidiferrum sp.
CACTTCTGCTCGAGAACTTCCCGAAATCCGTTCTGAAAATGCGCAAGTGAGAATCGGTCGGACTGCTGCCTGATAAATGATGGCCGAAGCCTCTGTTCAATTTTTTCGAACGTATGAATAGCCTGGGCAACCGAATCAACCGACTGCTCGCTGAAAAATACGCCTGAACAGTTCTCCGGAATACTCAACGAGCGCGAATTCCAACCTTTGACTGTTTCCCTAACACCGCCACGGCCATAAGCAATTACTGGGCGGCCGAAGGAAAGCGCCTCGACGGGCACAATTCCGAAGTCCTCTTCCCCGGGGAATAGCAGCGCGCGGCAGTGCGCATATTGTTCACCAAGCTCCGAATCCGAAAGAGGTCCGCAAAACTGAATGGTAGGGCCCGCAAGCTTTCGCAGACGGCTGTATTCCTGGCCCTGGCCCACAATGCGAAGTTTTCTGCCAAGCAGGTTGCACGCCATGATGGCCAAATCCATCCGTTTGTAATCCACCATCTGGCCAACAGCGAGGTAGTAGTCTTCGATCTCTTCAGCCAGGTAACCGGCCTTGATGTTTACGGGCGGATACACCACCGAGCATTCTCTTCGATAGTGCTTTCGAACTCGCGCGGCCACATTGTGGGAATTGGCCACAAAATAATCCACGCGGTCCGCTGAAGCAGCGTCCCACAGACGCAGGTAATGAGTAGCAAGTGTGAACAATGGCCGGGTGCACACTCCCAGCGTTGCAGCGTTCTTGTATCGATGATAAAAGTCCCACAGGTAGCGCATCGGCGAATGGCAGTAACACACATGGCAGGTGTTTGCGGAAGTCAGTACTCCTTTGGCCGGCCCGGACTCCGAACTAAGAACCAGGTCATAACTGCTCAAGTCAAATTGCTCCAATGCCAATGGGTAGAGCGGAAGCATGCGGCGATGCCAGCGACGGCTTCCTGGGAGTTGTTGCAGAAAAGAAGTTTTGATTGGACGCGAGCGAAGAGACTCTGAGAGAGTGTCCCGGTCAACAACCAGCGAAAACAGATCGGCGTTGGGAAACATGTCGGCCATTGCTTCCACAACACGTTCACCACCACGGTGACTGACAAACCAGTAGTGCACGATAGCGACACGAGCATTTTCGAGCGAGGGAATAACCGTCGTTGGAACTAAACGCTCCGTGAGTCGAGTTTCCTGTTCGAAGGTTAGTTTCATTTGCTGTCCCCCGAAGGCCTGGGCGCGCGGAGAATGTAACGGTGGTAAGCAGTCTGAGAAGAAAGTTCCCCCAGGATTTCCATGCCGGCGCGTCGAATGCAGGCTTCAATATCTACAGACGACCGGCGAATGCGGCGAATGCCCCGGCGCCAAAATCGCGGAAGCAAGAAATCAGGCAACCATGTTTTGAGTCGGTACCCCACACCTTGCGGGCGGGTGTCAAATTGCAGATAAGCAACGCCGCGCTGACGTAACAAGACACGAATCACATGCAGGTAGTCCTCGATCATCGAAAGCTTCGGAATGTGCTGGAAAACAAGAAGCGAATAGATCAAGTCACAACTGCCGACGAAGTCTCCCGCCCTCTCCAAAAAGTCCTCCGGGCCGGAAATCTGAATGAAGGAAACGTTATGGACACCGTTGTCGTGAGCGATAGACCTGCCGCGATGAACCATTCCGCTCGCAATATCAACCCCCACCACTCGTTGAAAATGCCGTGCGAGCGGAAACGCAAGCCGGCCGACGCCGCTACCTAATTCGAGACCAACCAGACGACGCAGGGAATGTGTATGCAGGAGCGGAAGGAGCTCCGCGTGGACGACCCGCTCGCCGCTTTCCCAAAAGGCTTTCGGATCCGTCCGCTTCATTTCCGTGAAGATATACAGATACGGATCTATTTCGGCGAAGCGCTCCCACGGATTGACGGTGGGCCTTTTATTTAATTGGGAACTTGCATTCATAAATATCCCAGTGCGGTAATCCGTCGCCTTGGAAGACTGTGCCCTGAACTGACTGGGTTCACGTCCCGCTCTCCATCGCCAATTCTCCAGTTCGAATCTCATTCGTATCGATTACTGCAGCGACGCGATATTTCCAGCCAACTAAATTCAGGAACAATCCCACGAATGTGAAAATCGTCAGGGCACTGACGGCCGTTCCCATCATGTGTTCTGTAAAACTCATAAAGAATTCCAGGACGATGCACGCCTGTATCCCTAGAGCTAAACAACTGCCAAATGAGCCTTCTTCGAAAATTTGCTTCTGCCGTCCGACCCAACGGAATGTCGCGATCCACACTCCTAGCATCAGTGCCAGACCAGCGATTCCTCCCTCCGCTAGAAAGTGCAGATAAGAGTTATGTGCGTGCGAGTCGTCATCCACGCTGGCGCCGCCGGTTGCGAAGTAAACTAAATGCGGAACACCGGAATAAATTTTCAGCTGATCATTGAACCGGCCGAAACCCGTTCCAACCACGGGGCTCATCGTAAAGTCTTCGATGGCTCGCTGGTAATAGACAAAGCGAGTAACAATGTTGGGGTCCTCAAGGTCGGACACCTCTTGGGCGCGATGAGTAAAGGAAGGCTGGACGAATAATAAATACGATAACGGCAAGAGAATAGGGCCTGCGTATTTGAGGGACCTTTTTAGAAACGCCCTTTGCCGGAAAAACATGATGATCATCGTCGCCAGAAATGCCACGTAGGCGGTTCGCGATTGTGTCAGAACAATTCCGATTACATTTGTTGCAAACCAGAATGCAGGCCACGAAAGTAGTGACGGTTTCTTCCTTCGCGCCAGAAGGGCAAAACTAATGAGCGCCGCTATTGAGTAGATGGCGCCGGCCGCATTATGTGCTCTAAAGAAACCATGAAATATGCCGGCCGAGAGCGCCGCATTGTGGATCAGTTGCAAAGGCTCTGGGAGTTGGGACAAACCGAAAGGAGTGACCGTGCTATCGACAAACTCAGCCAGACCAAGCAAAGCCACGATCGACATGATGTTTAAGAAAAGTCCGAGCGTGCGGCGAATAAACAGAGGATCAAGCCGCGTATCGGCGACTAACAAAAGTGGGAGATACGCGATCAACAGTGCGCCATCGAATCGCAGAAAGTCGAAAGAAAATAAATTACTGATAGGCGCGCCAGTACAAATGTAGCTCGCAATCCAGTACAGGTAAGCTGCGAGAACGTATTTCTTGGCAGTGTTGGGATCGTATCCATGACGCTTCGGCTCCACGGAATCCCGGCTGACCACGTACATTGGGAATAATCCGGAGATAGCCGCAATGTTGAAGGCTGGGAAAATATTTCCCGTCAGGCTCACCACCAGCAGAGTCGTGACCGTTTTTTTCATAGATGCGATGTTGCTCTGTAAATCCCTTCACGTATTCAGCAAAGACGCCATTTCTGAGTGAGAATTAACCGTCAACGTCGATTCAGTGGGGCGAAGCGGAAAATGCCAGATACACAGAAAGACCAAACATATGACCGCTTCCCGAAGAACGATGGAAACCGCCACGCCAGCAGCGCCGTAATATCGACCCAGGAGATAATTGAGCAGCAGGGACAGGAGTGCGGCGGGCAAATAAATAAACACCGCAACCCGAGCGGCGCTTTTTGCAATGAGACGGCTTAGGAAAGCTGCGTTCAGCAAGATTAACGGCAGAGCAAGTATCATGATGGCCGCTGTAGAACCCGCTGCCGCAAAGCTCTTTCCAAATATCAAGATGACCGCGAACCTGGCGAACAGAACTCCGGCCATCGCGATCGGAATGCTGACGAGCATCACGGTTCGCAAGATCTTGCGAAAATGTAGATTCAACGCTTGGCTGTTTCGCACGTGTCTGCCCAACTCCGACACCAACACCCCACTAAACAGCCACGCGATGACATAAATCATTACCAGCCCGGTATCAGCCGCAGCAAAAGTGCCCACCACAGTTGCGGAGGCCACCAGGGAAAGCATCAGAACATCGCCTCGCAACATGACGGTAGCAAGCGTGTAAGTCGTACCGACGGGCACTGACCGCCGCATCAGTTCCCAGCATAAGGACGCGGGGACCGGAGTGGGGCTAACTCCAAGTGCGCTCAGCACCACAAAGCTGCATATGTACTCCACAATCTGCGCTGTCAACAGACACAGCAAAAGCGCAACGAGGCCTTTGTGTTTCAGATAGACATATGCAAGGCCAAGCGCGAGAAGAGAAAAATGAACCCCCTGACACTTGGCGATTTGTCTCGTTCTATCCAACCCTTTCAAGAAACCAGCGTGTAAACGGCAGTAGGAATAAAGGAACGTGCGAAGTGTAAGGATGGCCGCAATAATCCACTGGCTGGGTGGAAGTCCTACAATTCGCCCCATCGTCGCAAGAAGGCCAATCGCCACCACGCAAAGAATCGTTTTGTCGATGTATAGGGCCGTGGCGATTTCGCTGACGTATCGCGGGCGTGTGCTAACCTCCGCGATGCCCGTCAACTCCAATCCGTTATCGGCAAGCCGTTCACCAAGAGTCGCGACAGCGACCATGGTGGCGTACATGCCAAGCACCGGCGCGTCATACAAGCGACCTATCAGCGCCGCAACGCCGAAATTCGCGAAGCGCAGAAGCATTTCGCCTCCAACTACATCGCCCAAATTTCTCATCGTTTTATAAACGCCCGCCAAAATGGATCATTCCTCGCGTACTGCAGTAGGTTTTGTTTTCACCACCGTTGAGGCGTCCTTGAATCCCTCGAACACTCTTTTCGTCCGCGCGGTGAAGGCCTTCCCTCGCTGCACAACATATTGCAATGGCGGTTTCACACTCCGAACCATATTGAGTACGAGAGCTTTTCCCGGGTGCTGGGAATCAATCTTGTTCCACCCGTCGGTACCTGAAATCCAACAGGCGCCGATCGCAAGCGCGATGATCTCTCCCAAAAAAAACAACAACGTGCGCGGCGGAAAAACCTTTTTCTCCGGGAGTTCGGCGGGGTCCAGCATTTTCACGCTGGGGACTTCTTTCGCTTCTTGAACCTTGGCAATCTCGTATTGCTGTGTGAGCGTTTCGAAAACCGTTTCTTCCACTTTCATTCGCCGGAAGAGATCCGCGTAAGTCACGCCCAATAGTGGAAGCTTTCGAATGGAGGGATAAAGTTCATCCTCTTTCAAGGGCAGCGCACCGTCGGGCTCCTGTTTTCCACCCATTTTTAAAATCTGGCGGCGCAATTCATCCACGCGGGCCTGCATCGTTTGAACATGTATGTTTGAATCGGCGTAGATCTGGCGGAGCCCTTGCAATTCCGTTTGCGCCGCGATCAATTGGCCTTCAAGAACTGCAGCGGCTTCCACCATCGCTTTACCCTGTTCCTTGATGTCGATCGCGGCATTCTTGCTGGCGAATTTGCTGAAATCCCCTTCCGCGGATTCCAAGTCCGTTTTGACTTGTTCCAAACGAGCTTCAAGAAACATCCGCTCCCGGTGGGCGGAAGACGTGTTCAGCTGAGTTACGACATTGTTTAGTTGCGCCACATATTCTTGTGCCATTGCGGTGGCGCGCTTGGGATCGTGATCCGTTACCTGTATCGTAAGAATTCCACTTTTGCGATCGATCGACAGGTCCGTTCGACGCGCGAGCTCTTTCCGTGCGTCGACTAAATGGCGTTCTCCATAAACGGTGCGCAAATTAAATTTCGCAACCAGATCGTTCTGCACCGTGCGGCTCTCAAGCAAGCCGGCGAACAGATCGACTGAGGTACTGACTCCCAGGAGATCTCCTCCGAGAGAGGCAAGATTGGCGCCCATTTTTCCGACGAGGCCGGCCAACAAAGTCATGCCTTGGCCAGCCGGGGGATCCGGAGGCATCAACCGCGTCGTGGCGGCATAGCGTGTCGGGATGACAATAGCGATGAGCATAGCGGTGGCCCCGCCCCACGCAAGAAATTTTCCTAGGAGTTTTCGTCGCTCCCACAGAAGGCCGATTCGCGCAATCTTTCTGTCTCGGTTTTCCTGCTGATCCTGACGAAGGCGTTGCGCGAGCAACTGATCGATATCCAGGGCACGCAGAGCCTCTGGCGTCGTCTTAGTCGAAGTTGCGCTCATGGCAAACGATCCCCAATCGATTGGTTCGCAGGGGTACTTCCCGAGAAGGAGCGCGCGGTGGATTGATGTCCCCATTGCGGCAGGTAGCCAAGCTCAATCGCGGCGGTGAGGTTGTTCCTGGAGCCCGGAAAAAGCAGAGGAAACGAAGAAATGTGTTCAAACTGGAGAAAAGTTTTTAGATATAAGCCGGAATGTTTCGTGACCGAGTAGCTGGCTTGAAAATCCTGCCATTTTCCGCCGCCAGGCACGAAGTCGGAAAGTACTCGGCTTTGTTTCCACGAGAAGTCCAGGGTATTGCGGGGTGACATCCAATATCGAGTCCACGCCTGCAGCGTTATCCCCTCACGCCCGACAGTGTTTCCCATTAAATTTCCATTGTTCGTATAACCGTCGGTGTAGTCGAGGTTCCAATAATTCAAATTCCCGTGATTTTGGAAAGATGCGCGCCCCGGGCTGGTGGAACTGGTCCACTCAAAGTGCACATCGAACTTTGGCAGCAGCGGCAAACGAGAAAGATAAATTCCCGGCCGCAATACGCTCTTTGCTAAATTCTGCAGAGGAATCGAATCGTCATCGTCTTCCAATTCGCCATAGAACGTGACCAAGTGGTGGACGCCCGGCACGTGCCACGTCCAGTCCACGGCAGTACGCGAATCACCGGGCACACTGTTTTCAGAAGGGTCAACTCGTCCGAATAAGCTGTTGAAAAACTTTCCTGAGGTCAGTGGATGACCGGAGCCGCCTATAAGAGCTGTGCGGCTGTAGGCAAATTCAAGTGAACGAAACGGCTTCATGCTGATTGACTGGCCGTAGATCCAAGGTTGCGAGAGTCCGTGGTGGCCATCGACGCGCCCGAAGAACTGCTCCACGCTGATGGGCCCAAGGATTTTGGAAATGCCTGGAATGTCCGCGGCCTTCTGCGGCGAGATTCGCAGCATGGGAAACGGTGCGGCGTTGTTGCTCAAAAGGAGCGATCCGCCGATACCGGGTCCCCACGAAAGACTTTGATTGCCGAACGATATCTGCCAACCCCGTAGATTGATTCCGGCGTAGACCTCCAAAAGCTGAAAAGTATTGATGGGAGCAAACGGCACATCGAGTGGAGTCGGTACCTTGTCTCGAAGCGCAATAAAGTCTCGAACGTCCGTCGAGAGAGCTGGCGCAGAAGGCGCGTGCTGAAATTCGCCGTTTAAGAAAAAGAACAGACTCCCATAAGTAGCGCTGGCCGAACCGCCGGAAATCAGATTAGTGCCTTGCCGAAATGGCCGGCCATAGTCGTACGCATACGTCTCGCCTAAATGGTAGCCGTCGTCCAATACCGTTCCGTTCGCACTCAAGACTCGCGTGTAAAGAGATTTCACTTCAAACGATCGATTCCCTTCCGTGAACGTCGATTCCTCTCTCGCAAACTCGTGGTGCAGCGCCTGCATAAGTGCCTGTATCTGCGAGTCGGGAAGGTGATGGGCTCCTGATGAACTCACTATCGCTTCATCAGCGTCGATCAACAGACGCGCGCACTGCTCGCGAGACCACGGGCGCTTGCCTTCATAACCCGCTGTCACGTACCCCAGTGCGGCCAACCGATCAAATGCCCGGTAGACCCAGCTGTCGACAGGCACATAGCTAGAACCCGGATACTCAGTGGGCCCCGATACATCTCCATGAATTATTTCGCGCACCGGATTCCAGGCTGATCCTCCAAGTCCGGGATCGTGATGCGTTCGATAAACGTATTCGGAAACCATCCAACCGAGAGCGCTGCCAACCAAAACATCCGAGGGAAAATGCTGCTTGCTGCTGACGCTGGTGATGCTGACCGCGGAGGCCAAGCCGTAGCTGAGTAGTTTCGTCAGTGTGCCTGGGTATTCATGGGCCAAAATACCCGCAGCTGACCACGCTGCCGCGGAATGATTTGAAGAAAACGAAGATCCCCCTTGCAAAAACGGACCTCGGCCGTTTCCTTGATAAGGCCGTTCTCGCCCCGTAACATATTTCAAACCCTCCGTGAGAATCAGACTGTCTGCAACAGCTTCGCCGGCGAGCAAACCAGGTTCTCTCTGATGTGGATCGTGAGTATGGTAGCTCCACAAATAAATGCCGGCGGACCCGAGGCCGAGAGCCGCGACCCCGCCTGTGCGAATATTTTGAGAGGCGCGAAGAATGCCAGGGTTCTTGGGAAGACTCTTGCTGATACTGGCATCCGTAAAAATCATTCCGGACGTGATACCTGCGAATGGCACCAGCCATTCAAGGTCGGACAACCGGAACCTCCTCGGACTCGTCACCAGCTGAATTTGGTCATTGACGAATCGGCCGCTCGCACTTTCCAGATCAGCGCGGGAACTCGTCAGCCAATGGGAATGTGATTGATCGGTGCCTGAAGTTTTTTTCGCGGCAGGCACTGTGATTGTGGTAGCCGTAGACTGCCCGCCACTGTTGTCGTTATCCGTTTGTTGAGGCGTGGCGTGGCAAGTACCTGCCGCCGCCATCGCCACATTTACAATCATCAGATAACGCGCCACGATGCATCCTCTCATTATTGATTCACAACTCTTCTCACGGGTGGATGTAAGCGATCGCAAGCACCACGGAAGTCGCCACTTGTGCCGATTGGATCAGCGGAATCCAATTGCGGCTTCCAATGTTGGGCGCTCTCTCGGGCACCACGATCATGTCTCCTGGCATCAATACAGAATCCATCGGATTGCCAGACCACATTCTGCTGTTATTGTTTTTTGCGGCCAAAACGGACCCGTCGGCGCGGATCACAAATGCGGCCTTCTTGTCCGCCAGCTGCGTAAACCCTCCAGCTTGCCCTAAATACCAATTGGCGCTCCTGCCTGCCACGAAACCAACAGCCGTCGGGTTGAATATTTGTCCTTGAACGACGACGTAGTTTGGTTTCTTGGGTACGACAATCACGTCACCGTTTCGCAGCGGTGTGCCCTCCGCGCGACGGTCAAACGATTTCTCATCGGGCGAGGTATGGATAACCACCCGCCCGACCGGCAAATTCGTTTGTAGTTGCGTTAGTGTCGTTTCCGTCTGTGCGATGGCCGTAAGCTTCAAGTTCTTCTGGTCAGCGTCATTCTCGGGAAGTGACTTCAGCTGTGTCTCTTCGGCTTTGACTCTAGTGACTAGTTCCTGATGTGAATGCATCTCCAGATCACGGACCTCACGCCGCGTCAGCACGATTCCATAGCTATACGCTTGCGATGTGAATCCGCCGGCCTTTTCGAGCACAGAACTGAGTGACTCGCCTGGGCTGATACCATATGTCCCCGGATGTTGCACTTCACCCCGCAGGGTGACGGTGGCGCCGAGATCGTTCCAGTTAGGATTCTGGCGGACAGTAAGAACATCACCGTTCAATAACAGCTTGTCTTCGTCCGAGCGCCCCGCCATAACCATAGCAAGATTGATGTCCAGACTTGTGCTTACCGAAGCGCCTGTGCCTTTGCCTTCCTGATGCGTAAGGATGGCGCTTTCCGAGTAAGCACTCGGTTTCAAGCCGCCTGCGAGCTGCACTAGACTCTGAACGTTCATATTGGCAGCGAGTGGATAGCGGCCGGGCTTGGCCACATCGCCTTTCACATAAACGCTGGGTGGATCGACCTCCGCGACGTTGCGATGGATGATGATTCGATCGTGCGGCTCAAGGGGAATGTTCGCGGTAGCACCGCCGGCAAGCGCCTCTGCTAGATTTACACTCAGGATAGTCTTCGTGCCGTCTTTACCGGTGCGGAACACTTGAGCGGAATCCATCGCCGCACCAGGCAACACGCCTCCGGCCAGATAAATCGCGTCCCGCACGTGAGCCTGGCCCGCCGTGGTAAATTGCCCCGGATTCCGCACCTCTCCATCGATCCACACCTCCGGAGCAGGTTCGAAATCGTACCTGCTGAAGATGCGTACGGTGTCGAGCGGCTGGAGCTTCGGCGCGCTCGCCGGATTGCCCAGGGTCGTCGAAAGATCAAAGCTTTCCACTGTGGGCCGGTAGTCTGGCGGATTAAGGCGGATAATCTCGGCATATTTCCCAGCAGGCTCAGGCAACAGATCCGTATAAGAAGTGATCAGATCAGTGACACTCATCCCGCTTTTGTACGAATAGCGGCCGGGACGCAGTACGTGCCCCTGAAGATAGATAGCCTGGTCGTTGTAGGGAGCAATTGGAAAGATATGAATGCGGTCACCCTCCTGAACGCGGAAAGTAGTGAGTTGTGATATCGCAGCAGTCTCTGTTGTAGCGTCGCTAAGGTTGAGACTGATCATCGTGCGATTTTCGTGAGCGACCAGTCGCTCAACCTCGACGTGCTTCAAGGCCGCGGCCGGTAAAATGCCGCCGGCAAGATCAAGCGCTTCCTCCAGATTCATTCCTCCACGCAGCTCATAAACAGCGGGGCGGCGAACCATTCCTTCGATCCGCACTTGGGGTCCCACCGGAGGGACAAGCAGCGAGTCACCATTCTCGAAGCGTTTCTGATCTAATCCAACGCCGCGAAGCAGCAGATCATAGGCATCAACCACTTCAATCAACTGTTTTCCCCGATAGTGTTTGATGGATCGCAACGAGCCTCGCTCTGTCACTCCACCTGCCGCCACCAGGACGTTGACAGCGCTTGAGAGTGAACTTAGATCGTAGGCTCCTGGTTCGGTCACCTCTCCCACGACGTAAACGCGTATCGTTCGCAGTCGGGAGAGTGAGACGTTGGTCGAGACAGCGCGAAATTGGTTTCGAAGGATTGCTTGGAGAGTGAGTTGAACATCACCAAGAGTTTTCCCACTAACAAGTACTGGTCCGGCCTCCGGAAGAGAAATGCGCCCCTCTCGATCGACGGTACGCTGGAAGCGCTGAGATACACTCCCCCAGAGGTCGATCGCAAGTCCATCTCCGGGACCGACTACGTAGTCCGGGCCCACCGGAAGATCCATGGAAATCGCGCCAGCGTCGCGAGCACCAGACGTGAGGATGTTCAGTCCAAAACGTTGTGGAGCGCGATCGTGAGATGCAACCTGAACATAAAGATCCACTAGAGATGGCACGTCAGAGTACGGGTTCGGCCTGTGAACGATGTTCCCCTGAGTCACATCGGTCTTGGCATCAAGTGACAGTCCCGGGCGGTTTGGCGAGTGTGTGCCACGAGATTGAGGAACCATCTGGCTTCCTGCGGTGCCAGTAGCATTTTGCATTCCGTTGAAATCGTTACTTGACGAACTGTTTCTTTCGCGAGCACCAGCCAGCTCACGTTCTGCGAGAAGAGATTCTAGATTAGGTACATCATGCGAGGTACTCATCGCAGACCGCAGCAGCCCACCGAGCCCACCGAATTCTGAGTCGTCCGTGGAGCTTCTGGAAATGTTGCCGTCGGATAGGCTGGCCTGAATTATCGGCGGGCCACTCACCTTAGGAACTTGCGTAGGACCAATTGGCGCCTCAGGACTAGGGCCTGGTGCTTCTTGCGGATTGGTGAACTGTCTCCCTCGGCCTGTTTCTTCCTGTTTACAATTTGTATTTGTATTGGAATTGCAAGCAGCACCGGATGTAGCCGCAGTCTGCGCTTCATCGTTTGACGGAGCTGGCGGTTTCATGGACTCCGCGTCCTCCTGGGCTTCAATCTGCACCAATCGACGAGCTCGCTCTTTCAGGACTAATTCTTGCTGTTTCCCTATTTCGGAATCAGGATTCACCGCAGGAAGCAGATAGCCATACTTTTGAACCAGGCGTGTCGCAATCGAGCGAAAAATTACGTCGTAACCCAACCGATCAAAGATTGCGTCGTCTGTTAAATCCGAATCGTCGAGCAATTGCCCATTTGCAGTCGCTTCCTTGGCCATGAGTCGCTTTAACGCCACCAGCAGCCCCGGATCCTTGATTAGGGCTTCTCGAATTTGCGCCGGCGAGGCAGCAACCCGGTTAGCATTTTCCCGCCCTAACTCAGAAAGACTCCCTGTCTGATTGGCGCTATCAGAGTCCTTACTCGCACGTTGTGCAGAAATGGACTGGCCGGCGGCCGTTTGGCAGATGAATAAAATTGCAAGCGCACAGATCGTGCCGTGCTTTTTTCTCACAATCATAGTGACTCTGGTATCGGCGTTGGCGCACCGCCGAATCCTGGCATCGCCTCGGACTCTGTCATGTGTTGCACCGCGCCTAGGATGCCGGCCGCGGATGATTCGATATCCGCGCAGTGAATGTCAAAGGATGCCCAATAATAAAGAGTGCGATCTTTGCGTGATGCTACGGCGATAACGCGTAACTGCGGATGCTCGCGAAGAACGCGATCGCAAATTGCGGGCCGCTCTTCGCTTTCATCCAGAGCGATAACCAA
Organism: Candidatus Acidiferrum sp.; assembly: GCA_035996445.1. Taxonomy (GTDB): domain Bacteria; phylum Acidobacteriota; class Terriglobia; order Acidiferrales; family UBA7541; genus Acidiferrum. Next base: position 12,383 of record DASYJM010000261.1, read on the forward strand.
AAGATCCGGCAGAGTCGCCCGAACCTGATCGAGAATGTTGCGCTCGTCAGACACTTCTCCCACTATTTCTATGTTGGGTTGACCTGTCAGGGCCGCCACAATCACTTCTCGCATCAGTCTGGGACGGTTGGCTACCAGAATGCGCGTTGCGTATCGCATCGAAATCTCCTTGCTCCGAGTATCCGCAGAAATGAAATGGGAAACAGGTCTAATTGCTTTTAAGCACGGGTGCTGAAACGCACTAATGGGGAAGTACTAATTCGGACTATGCCAAGTCGCGACTTAATAGTGCTGTAATTCCCGCAGCAGCAAGATGACTTGCTTTTGACTTTCCTGTGACAACCGGTTTCACCAGAAAACTTAAGCTGCTAATCGTCTATCAATTGTTTGATGGCACCGGCCCTCGCAAGAGATCGCGATTTTACGCGGTTCGACCTTCTGGAATTGCCGCAGAAAAGGGTTGCAGATGAAAAGAGTTTTGGCAGCGCTGCTAGCGTTACTTGGGATCGGCTCCAGCGTCTGCTCCCAATCAGACGTACCAATACTTTCGGGGGCGCTGGCTTTTAACACCAGCACGGCCGCAGGGGCAACCTCGTTTCAGCCGATGCTCGCCCCCGTGCTTGTCGCGCCATTCGGAGACCACTGGTTAGTCGAGTCACGCGCAGACATACTGGGATTTTTTGCCCAACAAAATGGTACGAGTGGACCATACAACGGACGATTTTTTGCCACCTTTGATTACGCGCAGGTCGACTACATAGCAAATCCACACTTAACCGTTACCGTCGGCCGATTTCTTACGCCGTTCAACATTTATAACGAACGACTTTCAGCAGTGTGGATCGCCAATCTTCAAGATACGCCCATTATTTTCACCATCGGCACGCGCACCTCGTCTTCCAGCAACGGTGGAATGCTGCGAGGAGTACTCGTCGAGCGGCCAAACTGGCTGCTGAACTACACGGCATATTTTTCCGTAGCGAGCACGACCGAGAATCTTCAGGCGGGCCGGGCCGCGGGCGGCAGGATCGGCATGTTTATACCCAAGGACGGAATCGAATTTGGAGCTTCTTATCAAAGATTTCTGCAAAACGGAGATTTTAACGTGGCCGGCACTTATTTCGCCTGGCAGCCGCCGCAAATTCCGTTGGATGTTCGAGGCGAATACGCTCACTCCCCCGGCGGCCAGGGATATTGGCTGGAAGGCGCCATGCACATTGCAAAAAGCCGCGGCACCACAACCTGGTTGGGCCGCCTGCAAACCGTCGCGCGAGTTCAGCAATACTTTAAGGGCACGCCGATTCCGCAGGATGTGCTCCCCGCTGCAGACGTAAACCAGTTCGATTTCGGTCTGAATTATTATCTGCCCCATGACGTGCGGCTGAACGGTAGCTATGGCAGACAGTACAGTTCGTTGGGTAATGCGAATATTTGGAACGTGCAAATCGCGTATCGCTTTCTCTTCCCCGCGTGGCCGGGAGAACACAAATGAAAATCTGGTTCACAATTTTATTTGGAACTTTACTGCTGGCCTGCTCCCTCGCAGTGTTAGCCCAACCGCAAGGCCAGCCACCCGCAGCGAAAACTCCGGCTTCCGCCGTGCATAAAAAGTCAAAGACTAATGACGGAGAGCAAAGATTCCAGGCGAATTGCGGCCGTTGTCACACTCCACCAGAGGCGATCTCCCCCCGCGAAGTAAAAGCAGTGTTACAGCACATGCGGGTACGCGCCATGCTCAGTGCCGAAGACGAACAGCTAATTCTTAAATATCTTGCTCCCTGAAACACAACTGTTGACAAGTCGAGGAAAGTTGCAATGAAACTAAATATTTGTTTGAGAACGCTGCTTCTATGGGCAACGCTTGCTTCATTGGCGGGAGTCGATCGCGCGCAAACTCCCCGAACCGTTGAAATGACCGCGCAACGCTTCACCTTTGAGCCAAATGAAATCACCGTAAAGAAAGGTCAGCCCGTCATCCTGTTGATTAAATCGAAGGACGTCAGCCACGGCCTGGTAATCGAGGATTTGGGTGTGCGCACGGAGGTAAAGAAGGGCGAAGCAACGGAAGTAAAATTCGATCCGGAAACCACCGGCACCTTTGAGGGGAAATGCGCGCACTTTTGTGGGAAGGGTCACGGATCGATGAGAATGACGGTTCACGTCACGGACTGATACATGGTCAAAGTAAAGATAGCTTTCCTACTCTGCGCCGCAACGCTCTTGCTCGGCTGCAAAGCCACTCCCCCTGGACAGTGGGAGACTGCTGCAATGACAAAGATCAAGCACTCCATCACCATACGCGGCAAGGGTGCAAAAAATCCGCTGCCCGGTACCCCGGTGAATATCGACAATGGTAGGGATGCATTTTCACACTACTGTGCTGCGTGTCATGGCCTGGATGGACAAAACACCGGAGTACCTTTCGGGGATAGCATGTCACCGCCGGTGCCTATGCTGAATTCAAGTCAAGTCCAATCCTATATGGATGGACAACTCAAATGGATTATCGACAATGGCATCTCACCTACCGGGATGCCCGCCTCAAAAGGAATCCTGACTGACACGGAGATATGGTCGATCGTTGTTTACATTCGTCACTTACCGCCCGCGCGTAGTCTCGGAGAACCGGCCATGTATTCCGGTGACCCGTGTCCAGCTCCCACGGCTCAAGTACGATAGTTCAAAGAACAAACACAATTGCGGCAGATGGGATTGCTGGCCACATCGAGAGTGCTGCGGAAACCGCGGCCTTCCGCGCCGTTTATCACCGCCTCCAGCGTTGTGCCGCTCAAATTTCCGATCGATGGGTGGAAGAAACAGGGACGCACGGAACCGTCTGCTTCAATTACCGCCGAAACCCACGGGGCATTACACAGCGGCGATTCTGAGGCCGCCAATCCCAGCTGCGCGCGGAAGTGGTGAGCGATTCGCCGCAGTTTATGTGGCGACTCCGCGACAAACCCTAGCTCACAATCCCGTCCTGACGCAGCTATGACTCTTTCGATTTCATTCTCCAACACTCCTAATTCCAGAAGAGAAAGACCGATTTCGGTTTGGCGGCTTAGCGGCCACGCTAAAGACCGGTTAAAAGCCGTAGATGTCATGTCCACCGCCAGGAACGAGATCCTGTCCAGTTGAAGATCCTTTGCCGCCTTCACCGTTTCCATCAGATGACAATGATTCGCTTTCTGAACCGTGGAACGCGCCGTAATTCCAATATCAGGCCGTTTATTCCTGAGCGCACATATACCTTCAAGGAGCAGGTCAAATGCTCCTGGCACGCGACGTATCCCATCATGGATTTCCCGCGGCCCATCCAACGATACAATCACGTCGTCAAAATTCTCTGCTACGTCATCGGCGCATTTTTTGAGAAGAAGCCCGGTGCTCAACAGCGTCAACCGAACGCCTTCCGCTCGTAGCAGCACACAAATTTCCGGCAACTCCGAGTTCATCAGCGGTTCACCACCCGAAAACACTATCCAGCGGACTCCCAGCCGGCGAATGGACTCTAGTTGCCGTTCTATTTCTCGCACACCGATTTTCTTTTGATCGCGCGTCTTCCAGATGTCACACATGACGCACCGGCAGTTACAGGAACTGTGCGCGTGTAGCACCACAATAGGGACAGTCGAAAGAATCTGAGGGTCTTCCGGGCGTTCTTCAACTAGAGAGGGCAGCTGATGCTTAACTTGCAATGTTCACCTGCTTTCCCCCAAGGTAAATATCCTTACCGAGGTGAGCCCAGGTTTCTTCGAGGAGTCGGTCGAGCGGCGCTCGAATCCATCGGACGATTCCATCCATCGCAATAGGTTGAAGCCCCTCACGTGAGCCCGCGGGCAAGCGTCGCATAACTTCAGCTGAAGCCAACTGAACACGCCCACCCAGAAGAACCAGCTCGATGTCCCGGTGAGATAATGTGAGCAATGTTTCGGCTGGGGTGAGGCCCGTATCGCGGACGGCAATCAGATCCGCTAAGCCACCTATCCTCAGATTCCCTTCTCCATTCCGCAAATGAAGCAGTTTCACAGGCTGCCGAGTAACGTATTCATAGATTTCGTCGGCAGACGATTCCGACACTTGGCTGGCGCAATGAACTTCATCGAGTAAATCTCCGCATGCCGTCAAAGGTGAATCACTGCCGATCGCTACGTTGGGCAACCCTTGAATCTCCTCTAGGGACAAGGTTTTTCCAAACAGAAAAACGTTAGAGCTGGGACACCAAATCAACCCGGCTCCAGTAGATCGTAACAACTGCATTCCTTCCTGCCCCAGTCCAAGCCCATGAATAATTACGGTGTTGTAATCCAGTGCTCCAGCTCTGTGAAGCGCAAAAATCTCCTCGCTGCATTTTTTATCCACGCCTTCAGACAAATGTATGAAAAATGGTTGGCCTTCCGGAGTTTCATTTTTCTTCACCTCCGCGCCAGGATCTAATGGCAATGAGTGAGCCCATCCATACTCCCGAAGTACCCGGACAACAAATTCGTCTGTGAACACCTCGGGCTCGAAAGGGTTGTGGTGACACACGCTAGTCACTCCGCACAGAAGATTACGAATACCGCCCCACCAGAGACGGACTTCTCGAGGCACACGCCGATGCTCAGCAATTGGAGGTGCAGTGGGATGATGAATATCGTCTGCCCACTCGACAAAGTTTTTGTAGCCGCCTTTTCCCAGACGAGGAAACAATGCGAACTCCAAATGATCGTGCGCATTAATTAGTCCGGGCAGAACCAGGAATCCGTGAAGATCTGTGCTGCTATCGGACGGTTTAGGATCGCGATTGGTACGCCCTTCGCTGCTAAGCCGCTCGATTCGGGAATCGGAAATCGACATCTGGCCTAGAAAACTATCGCTCGGACCAAGTGCGAATCGCCCGCCCCGTAAGCTCGTAATCCCTGAGCTCGCGATGGTCGATCCTGTATTTTTTAAGGCGCCGTGAACTGCAGTTACTTTAGGTGCGCACACCTGTAAAATATAAATTGGCGGGAGTCCTTTGATCTGATCGAAATATTCTTGCTTCCCGTTTTTTTCAAAGATAAGCCGCTCTTCGTCGCCAAACCGCGGCTCCACAACAAGCGCAACATTCAAGTCCGCCTTCTCGCACACAGAAATAATTTCGCCTATCGTTCTCTGATGTGTGCGAATCTCGCGAAATTCTCGCCCCGATTGACTTCCCCTTCGCCAATTCAGGGCCGCTGCCGTTTCTGGATGGACGTCCGTAATAAAAATTGAACCACCAGGGCGCAGAGCTTCACTTGCCGTCTTCACCAAACTCGTAACATCTTCTACATAGCTGAGAACGAAATTGGCCAGTATTACGTCGGCAGAGTTAGCTTCAAGCGACACACTCCCGCAATCCGCACAAACAAGACTTGCCCCACCCGCCAACTTTGATCTAGCGAGATCCAACATCTCTGGCGAGGGGTCCAGCCCCAAAAGGCTGCGCGTTCCCGCTCCTTGCAATGTTTTAAGCCAACGCCCCGTGCCACAACCTAGATCGACAACATCCAGGTCGACGAGCGGAGGTAATACCTGCTCAAGGATGCGCCGTTCAAGAGACAACATCGGATTGGGTTCGTCATCGTACGTGTTCGCCCACAACCGGTAGCCCTCGGCCGGAGTGACATACGATGTCGTTCCTGAGCTGGACATACTCTTTATCAAAAAACTCTAAAGGCTTTCGTGCTTCGGCTTACGCAAAGAAATAAATTGCTGCGCCCAGCGTAATTCTTTGGGGAAAGCGTAAACCCGCGCCGCGTATCGCCAGGCGCTCAGCATTTTTAAGAGCAAGCGGCCCCACCGCGGCGCACGGATATCCTGCACGGTGGGCCAACGTGCGTTCACGACCACTTCGAAATTATCGATAAGATTCTTTGTTTTTCGCGTTAGCCAAGGAGTATTGGGATCGATACGCAGTGTGAAGTCCAACCACTTGTTGGTGGCCCATTCGTCGGGAGTCGTGGGAAATGTCACCTGACCATCGATATTTCCATACATTGACGTTCGCTGTGGAACAGGCGTGTAGTGATACATGATAATTTCCGACTGTTTATTGAGTCTTTTGATTTTCCGGATGAACTCCAGTGTTTCGCGAGTATCTCGCTCCGGATCGCGCGGATTTCCAATCACAAACGAAAATTCCGGAATAATTCCAAATTGACGGATCCTCTGAGCTACAGCCAGGGTCTGTTCCGTGGTGATGTCTTTTTGCATCTCTTTCAAGACCCAGTCCGAGCCAGACTCCGCGCCAAAAAAGATCATCGTGCATCCAGCGCGTCGAATCGCTTCAAGAGTCGCGTCTGAATAGCGGTTGAAGGTGTCGATACGCGCTTCACACCACCAGTGGAAGCCCAGAGGCTCCATACGCTCGGCCAGTTCTCGCGCGTGGCTTTCTTTCAGGAAAAAATTCATATCATAGAACTGCACAGAATCCGCACCGTATTGCTGTTTCAGATGGCGCAATATCGCTTCTGTACGCGCTGGACTCTCCGCCAACTCGCGATTTCCATAAATGGCATGCACCCCGCAGAAGCTGCAGCGGAAGGGGCATCCAATACTTGCGTGATGAGCGGTCGTCCGTTTTCCGAAGAAAGATGGCCGGAGGTATTTTTCGACCGGAACGCGATGAAAGGGAGACCATGGAAACACGTCCGGATTTTGCATTTGCCGTTCGGGATTGTGCCGGTGCAGGCCGAACAAATCCTTGTACGACAATCCGAGAATCCCCTCAAACTTCCGATGCCCTCGTATGGCGTCAATCAGCTCAAGAAGAGTCTGTTCTCCCTGGCCGCGCACCACGTAATCGACGTACGGCGCGTTCAACGCAGAATCCGAGTAAATGGATGGGAAATAACCGCCCCAAACGATCGGCAGTTTCGGATGTAGCTTGCGGATTTCGCGGCAAGAATTGACCGCCGAAACCATCTGCGGTCCCGGCATAACTGAGACACCCAGCATCTCGACCTTTTTGTCGCGCACCATATTCAGAATGGTTTGCGTGGGATTGTCATCGAGATTCCCATCAACGATCTCATACTGTTCGCGGCCTTCCAGCACCGCCGCTAGTGCCATGACCGATAACGGGAAGCGACGGTTTCGTGGCCTTGTGGACCGCGGATTAAAAAGAATGATCATGCTGGTTTCACCTGAACCGTATCAATCCTGAACCGCGATGCCTCACGACGCCCTCGCGTCCAGGCATGTCGCGTCCCAACTAATTGCATCTCACCAACTCCAGAAGCACGTGATCACCTGCATCGCGAAAAATTGGCCAATCAGCCGAAACCTCATCCAACCGCTCCAACCGCGCAAGAATCTTCGGATGTTTGCTTATCCATCGCTCAACGTAGGAGGGTGGTACAAATAATCCAACCGCGCTGCGCGACCTCAATTGGAACCAGGGAGAAAAAGCTCGACGAACATTACTAACCGTCGGATACGCGACCGGAATGGTTACGTCTCCAACCTTCGCCGTAGCCTTGCCGGGGAACCTTCGACAAGCTTTCCTCGGTTCGCCGTGAAGGAAATACCAGAAGAATTCCGCAACGCACACTCGGCTCCAAAGACATAAGAGCACCGCACCTCCCGGTTTTACGAGACCGGCCAGGTTGCTCGCGAAAGGCCGCAGATCCGCGAGACAATTTAGCCCCGAAAAGTTCGAGAAAGCTCCATCGAATAGTCTTTCACTGGGCATCATTCCGAGATCTTCGTTTGCAACGTGCCGGAATTCAAGATTTGCGTTATTCCCCCATGGGCTAACTCGTTTCGCAACTTCAATCATCGAATGAGACGCATCACACGCCACGACCGACCGGCCTCTCTCTACGAGGTACCGTGCGTCCTCTCCGGTGCCGCAATTCAACTCCAAAATGCGACTTCCACGTGGGAAGGCCGCGAGCAACTTGGCCCAGACCTTTCTGCGCTGAGCCCGTCCGATCATGGAGTGCGTGAATACTTCGTCGTAGGAATCCGCAACACCATCAAATGCCGTCGCGGCAGCAAGGCTAATCACGCCGGTTCCCCCGTGCATGCCTTTCTCTCGGAGGCACCGGAGTAAAGGCATTCACGTAGCATGCTTACCTGCTGCCGCAACTTTGTTTGTGCCGACTCATCCGCCCCGCTGCGCTGAATTCGGGCAAGTTCCACTTCGTCTTTCAGAAGTCGGTCCGCAAATCCGTAAAATTCCGAAGAGCGTCTTCCCTGAATCGCAAGCTCTCGGTCAGATGACTGCCCCCAGGGTTTTACCTGAACTAGTGAAGGCGCTATGCGCGAGTAATACGGCGTTCCCTTAATGGGGTAAGCCACCGTCGTTAAAAAAACGTCCGGGTCACTGCGCTTGACATGGTCGATCGTCGCTTCGATATCTTCCAGCTCTTCGCCTTCATAGCCCCACATCAGGAACATTCCAGCCTGAATACCGCGCGACTTACACAGGCCGACCGCAGTCTGTACTTGCTGCACGGTCACGCCGCGTTCCATCGCGTCGAGAATCTTCTGCGAGCCGCTCTCTGACCCGATCCATACGCGGAAACATCCGAGCTCCACCAGAAGATCTGCGATCTCGGCGTTGATACGGTCTCCACGAGAGATGCATTCAAAGGGAATTCGCAGCCCGCGCCTGCGCATCTCCGCGGCATACGCGCGTAGCCATCCGTGGTGGATGGTAAACACATCGTCGGCGATCCACACCATGTCCGGTTGATAAGTGTCGAGCAGCCACTCCACTTCATCCACCACCGCGACAGGTTTACGCCGGCGGTGAGTCTTGCCGAATACCTGATGACTGCACCAGCGACAGTGGTACGGACAACCCCGTGCGGTAATAAATGAGAGTGATCCCTTTCCGTGTGCCTTACGCCAGGTTTCCACGTATCGCTGAACATCCACCGCGTCACGTGCTGGCCATGGCTGCCCATCGATGTCCGCGATTTGAGCGCGAGGGCCCGTCTGATAGACGCGTCCGGCTTCATCCAAAAACGCAATTCCAGGAATAGTCGGTAAACTCGATCGAGCCCCGGAGCGCAGCACCGGAATGAGATTTTCCATAGTCACCTCTCCTTCGCCAAGAACCACAACATCTGCGCCCGCCTCAAGATATTCGCGGATGTACGCGCCCGGTTCGGGCCCGCCGACAACTGTCGTCCAGTTCGCTGCGCGTGCAATCTCGAGAATTGCCACTACGTTCTTGCGGGTCATTAAGTTCGCATAGATCCCCAGCACCGAGGGTTTTTCAGTCTGCAAGTGCGACCTAAGCGCATCAACACTGGAAAATGTTGTGTCGAAGACTTCGACGTCAAACCCTTTATTTCGCAGATGAGAACAAATATAGAGAATGCCGAGAGGAACATACGGCTTCAGAATCTTAAGTTCTTTCGGATCCTCATACAGGAAATAACCATGAGTGAGTAGCAGGTCACTCATTGATTTCTCCAAAACCGGCAATCGACGTTTGTAGCGAAACAAAATGGGAGCTAACGGAACACTCTGTGCCTCGTGATCCACTTTTTACTTTAGGGAGCTGAGTAGCGTCTTCGTTCCGGCTAACAGGTTCAAGAGAGTCGACAGATCTCCAGAGCTCTCGAAGCGCGTTCGTATCGGCGATCGTCGGCGTCTCACATTTCCAGCTCGCAATCTCGGCATGCAACGCATCACGAATCGCTCGATAGAACCTGTCTGAGTACCTTCCCTTGAACATGACACACAGGTCTTCGCTATCTGCCCAGTTCTGTTTGGTTCCCAGCTGTTCCCGGACTCGCGCATAAAAGCGCGTGTTCGGAAGCGGGTAAGAGAAAGACACACCTATGTCATCGGGCTTAGTCTCCCGGACTAGCGCGATAGTTTTACGAATGTCCTCCCAATGCTCTCCCGGATAACCCAGCTGAAGAAAGTAACAGCCGCGAATACCTTCAGACTTCAGATGTTCTCTCGCGCTGACAACCTCTTCAACGCGCAATCCTTTGTCCATGGCATCCAGGATTGTTTGAGAGCCGGATTCGGCGCCCATCCACACTTCCGCACAACCCGCCCGCCTCAGTGCGCTGGCGGACTCGCGCGTGAGCAAATCCGCGCGTGCCTGAATTTTGAAAGGTATGACAGATCCGTATGCTTCTACGGTCTGGGCCAACTCCTCGAGCCA
>DASYJM010000262.1:0-87289 GCA_035996445.1 Candidatus Acidiferrum sp.
GTTTGGAACTTTGCGAGCAGTCAGCACGTTCAATTGTCGACCCGCCGACATCGTATTCGAACGCCGCGGCGCACCCACCACCGCGCAAACCATTCGAATTTTGGCGCACACTCAGCAGCGTGAAGTTTTCTTTGCAGTGAACTATGGGAGGAGAATTTTTTCAAAAAACCCCAGTGCCCGCGGGTCCTGCGATTGTCCTAGCCAGAACATCGCTTGCCTCCGGACTTCCGGGTTGCGGTTCCTCTCCGCCACCTGAATTAACTTCGGCACCCCTTCATCTTTTGGCAACTGGCTCAACGCAAACACTGCCTGTTTCTTTACATCCGTATCTGGATCGCTCGCGATAGCGCCGTCGATAGCGCTTACCGCGCGTTTACCGGCCTTCTGCGCCAGCCAGAAAAGCGCCTGCCCGCGCACATGCCCGCTCTCGTCTTCATGTGCCATGCGAATCATTTCTTCCAGCGCCGCCGGCTCCTTGCTTATGGAAAGCGCGAACGCCACGTGCGCGCGCACTTCGGTTGACCGATCTTTTTTCGCCATGCGTTGCAACGCCGCTAGCCCTTCTTTCCCGCGCGCCGCTCCCAGCCAAAACACGGCCTGTTTTCTCAACTCCTCGGGTTGCGCTAGGGCGGTGAAAGACTCAAGCGTCACCTCCGCTTCTTGCCCGTCGTGCAAAGCGATGGCCGTCAGCGCTTCATTGCCGATCGAATGTCTTCCATGTCCTTCCAGATTTTCTCTACGAACGTACTCGCCAAGGAAAGCCACGCTCTCCGCGGGCTTCACATCTGTAAGCCAAATGAAAGCCAATCCCCCTGCATCCAGAACGCAGTCGTTAGAAGCCACTCTCACGCGCATGAGCTGTTTGTCTTCCAGCCTGAACAGCACAGTCAACCGCTGCCGGCCTTCCAGTAGCACCGGGCCTTTGATCGCGTCGCTCTTTGGACCTACCGCATTCCGTCCATCTCCCGTTTCGAGCACACATTTCCTGCAATTTTCTCCATCGTTGTAATTCCCGCAACAAACCGTGCCCTGTCCCGCTACCGCATTGACCGCGTAGCCAACCCACAGTGCACTTGTAGCGTTCTTCTCCACGTCTGCCATCGTGGCGGCTAATGTTCCTGTGACATTGCGCTTCTCAATCTTGGCCTTCTCGACGTGAGGCAAATCGCTTTGCTGTGGCTCACCTCGCGGTGCCTCGCTTTGTTTCGCGAGACTCGCGCCGCCGCTCGCAAGCAACAAAATCGACAGAGCTGCGAGCGAAGATTTAGGTAGCCGCGTCAATGTGTTCATATCGCTCACCTATTTCTGCAACAGTTCCATCATGTAATCTGACGCTTCCTTGGCGTGCATTAACGACAGCTTTTGCACTGCTGTTTTCTTGAGTCCCGGATCCTTCTCTGTTTTCGCAATGGCCACGAGCCCGGCCGCGTTTCCTTGAATAAAATAGGCGTTCAGCACTTCCTCGCGAATGCCAGAATCCGTTTCCCGGGCATACATCTCCGCCAGCGCTTTGTCAGCCTGGTCCGAATGAATCAGTCCCAGGTTTCGGACCGCGGTCCGTCGAAGCTCCGGACTTTTTTCATTCTTCGCCGCTTCCACCAGTTTATTTGCGTCGCCCGCGAGGAAAAACGCCTGCAGCAGTTCATGTCTGAGTTCCGGAGAATTTTCCGTTTGATAGAGCTGCGCCAGTTCCTGTTCGGCGTGAACCAGACCTAACTGTCGAATCGCTTCTCCTCGCAATGCTGGATCTTTTTCGCTCTTCGCCGCCGCGAACAAGCGATCCTTGTCGCCGCCAATCATGTAACTGCGCAAAATCGAGCGCTTCAATGAAGGATCGCTGCTAGAGGCGTAAATCTCCGCCATTGTTTTCCGCGCTTCCGCGCCCCCGAATATCCCCAGGTATTCCACAGCCTTTCTTTGCAGCTCCGGATTGCTTTGCCCGCGCGCAATTCGTCCGATGATTTCCCGACCTTGCGGAGAGCCGCTCTGCGCCAGCACGAACATGGCCCGCAATTTTTCCTTCGGTGACGCCGGGCCTTGCAAAACTTTTTCAAGCAACGGCATGGCTCGCTCGGGATCGCTGTTCATCAAGCCTTGAATGGCCAGCATTTTCAATTCTTGATCGCCTTGCGCCTCGGGGCGTGCCGGCTGCCCCGTACCTTGCCGGACCTCAATTTCCAGCGCGCTGGCATCTTTCTGCCAATGGCTCTGCGGAAAACGAGCTTTCAAATCGGCGATCGCCGCCAAAGCTGCCTGCCGTTGTCCCAGACGCTGGTCGGCATAGGCCTCCCAGTAGAGCGCGGCATCCGTTTGCGGCCCGTTTGCTTTTGCCAGCTCAGAAAACCGATCGCGCGCTTGTTCGTATCTCTCTTCATCCAAAGCTTCTCGTCCGTTGTCGTATAGCTCTTCCAGTCGATCCAGGTGTTCCTGCTCGCGGTCCCGCTTTTCTTGCTCCCTGTCACGCTTCTCCTGCTCTCGGTCGCGTTGTTCTTGCTCGCGATCACGCCTTTTCTGCTCGCGGTCTCCTTGCATCTCGCGGTTATCCTCATGCCCGGCAAATTCCGCCGTGTCTTCCGGCAATTGCGCAAAATTTTGCCAGCTTGCGCGCGCATTCGCGCCCGCCGGTCTCCCTAGCAGTGCGAATGCCCCCACCCAAATAAATGTCGCGACACGAAATGATTTTTTAAACCTCATGCCTGGTTATTCCTTTCGACTTTTGCGGAGCCGCTTTGCGCCGGCCCCCGCTTTCCTGTGTTTTCTCGCCGTTCAATCTCTTTGGTGAGCACGCGGACCTTAAATAGCAGCCCGTCGTCATCGATACGCTGCCGGATGGATTTGAACTGTGCCGGCGTCACGTTCCCCGGACTGTGCGCCACGTCCATAAGCACTCGTTCCAATTCGTCCAGCACATTAGCGATGCCCGTATCGCCTTCCTGCAACGCGGTCTGCCGGTACAGCCGATTCTCGTCGAGCAGTTCTTTCGCGCGCCGCCGTTGCGACGAAAGATTCACCTGTTTCATGCTTGCGCCTTCCGGTCCCGCGTTCGCAATTTCCATCAGCACCATCTCGGATCGCCCGAGGTGTTCTCCCACGGCCAGCATCAGCACGCGCTCTCGAACCCGCGCCGCGTCGTCAGTCGCCGTAATCGTAATTCCTTCACCCGCCGGACTCGCGTGCTTGCTGACTCGCCCGGCGAGAAACGCCACGAGCACCAGCACCGCAATCAGCGCGCCTGCAGCCAATCGCTGCGGCGCAAGAAATGCCTGCCACCACTGGCTGCGCTTCTCCTGCAGCCGCGGGGCAATCTGTTGCCAAACACGCCGGCCGTAGTCTTCGCCCGGGTCAGGAACCGGCCGCGCCTGGTAAGCCGCCAGCATTTCCGCGAGGCGATTCAACTCCGCCCGGCATTCCGCGCAAGAGTTGATATGCGCCTCCAGACCATCGCGTCCGGAAGTCTCCCCATCCTGATAAGCGATCAATTGTTCTTCGGTTAAATGCTTCATGATTCCGTTCCCATGGCTCTGGCCGTCGCGCGCGGCGCAAATTGCGGCTCCAGCATCTCCCGTAACTTGTGTACCGCGCGGAAAACTGTATTCTTCGCCGCGCCTGAATTGGATTTCAGCGCGGCGGCGATTTCTTCAATTCCACAACCTTCGCAATGCCTCATCACAAAAGCGATGCGCTCCGCGGGAGTCAAACTTTGCAGCGCAGTTTCCATCTGTCTTCGCAGCTCCACGCTCTGCGTCAACCGTTCAGGCGAGGGCTTCACGTCCGGGATCTGCCGCAGCGGATCCTGCTCCACGTCATCCGTCATCTCCGCGCTCGGAGCCTGTCGGCGGGCATCTTCCTGCTTGCGCTGGCGCATGCGATCGATGGTGTAATTTGCGGCAATGCGATAAACCCACGTCGCGAAATTGGCTTGCGAGGCAAACTGTTCAAGTTTTTGATAAGCACGCAAAAATGCCTCCTGCACTATTTCCTCGGCGTCGTGATGGTTGCCGGTCAGGCGGTACGCGAGCCGAAAAATGGTCGCGCTATGCCGCTCCACGAGAACGCGAAAAGCATCGCGATCGCCCGCAAGCGTGCGCTCGATAGCAATGGCGTCGGCCGCCCGGACGCTCTCAACGCTTTCGTTCATTCGTATCCTTAGACAGGTTTTAAGGCTGGCGGTTAGGTTCGCCAGACACGGCACTTGGTACGTCTGGCGGTTACTGGCTGCAATCTATGCCCTTGCAGCGGCTTGAGGGACAGAGCCTCCGCAAGTCGCATGGTGGTTTGAAATACCGTATCATTACCGTGGATTTGCACCATGGATTTGCGCGTGGAACCCGCCTGCGCAAACCTAAGCGAAATTAAGGAGCCAAGGTTGATTCCACGATACACCCGCGAGCAAATGGGCGCCGTGTGGCGCGATGCCAACAAATATGCGAAGTGGCTTGAGGTGGAGCTGGCCGCGACCGAAACGCTCGCGGAAGCCGGCGACGTGCCCAAGGAAGCCGCGGCCAAGATTCGCGCCAACGCCAAGATCGATGTCGCGCGCATCCAGGAGCTGGAATCGCGAGTGAAGCATGACGTGGTGGCCTTCACCATGGCCGTCGGCGAATCCATCGGCGATCCAACCGCCGCACGCTGGTTCCACTACGGCATGACCTCCAACGACGTGGTCGATACCGCGCAGGCCCTGCAGGTCCGCGAAGCGTCAAGATTAATCGAATCCATGCTGGTGAAGTTTGGTGACGCCCTCGCCAAGCGCGCCCAGGAATTTCGCTCTACGCCGCAAATCGGACGAACCCACGGCGTGCATGCCGAGCCCATCACGTTTGGTTTGAAAATCGCCAATTGGTACGCGGAAAACCAGCGCAATCAGCAGCGCTTTCGCGACGCTGCCGCACAAATGGCGGTAGGGAAAATTTCTGGCGCGGTAGGCAATGCTTCGCATCTTGGCCCGGATATCGAAGAGCGCATTTGTCAGCGCCTCGGATTGATCGCCGCTCCCGTGGCTTCACAGGTGATTCAACGCGATCGCCACGCGCAGTACCTCAGCGCGCTCGCGCTGATCAGCGCCACGCTCGAAAAAATCGCGCTGGAGATTCGCCACCTGCAGCGGACCGAGGTACGCGAGGCGGAAGAGCCGTTCGGCGGCGAACAACGGGGCAGCTCCGCCATGCCGCACAAACGCAACCCCGTCACCAGCGAGCAAATCTGCGGCCTCGCGCGTATCGTGCGCTCGAATCTGGTCGCCTCATTTGAAAATGTAGCGCTGTGGCATGAGCGCGATATTTCGCACAGCTCCGTCGAACGCGTTATCTTGCCGGACTCTACCATCCTGGTCGATTACATGCTCGCGAAAGTGACCACCATCATCGCGGACATGCGCGTCTTTCCCGAACGCATGCTGCGGAATCTGGAATTAACGCATGGCCTGGTTTTCTCCGGCCAACTGCTGCAGGACCTGGTGGAAAAGGGCATGCCTCGCGACGACGCTTATAAGGCAGTACAGGAAAATTCCATGGCCGCCTGGGAAACAGAATCAAGCTTTCGCGACCGCGTCGCCCAAGACGGCCGCATCACAAAATATCTGGATGCTGCCGCGCTGGCCCACACCTTCGACCTGAAGCGCCAGCTCCGTCACGTAGACGCCATCTTCTCCCGCGTCTTCGGGGAGCCGGCAAGCGCCACCGCCAAAAAACAAAACGCCGGCTGATTTTCACCAGCCGGCGTTGACAGCCTCTTCTAGATTAAAACTGCATCTAGCTGCGGAGGCGGAAACTCAATCTGAATCTCGATACTAACGAAAATTACTCCACGCGCTGCACATAACGCGCTTCGGTGGTGTCCACCTTTACACGGTCGCCTTCATTCACAAAGGGCGGAACGTTAATCACCAGTCCCGTTTCCAGCGTCGCCGGCTTCATCACCGCGCTGGCCGTCGCCTTTTGCAGCGTCGGCTCCGTTTGGATCACTTTCATTTCCATGGTGTCCGGCAAATCCACGCCGATGGCTTTGTCTTCAAAAAATTCCACTTTCACTTTGGTATTGGGAATCAGATAGAAAACCGTCTCGCCCAGCTCTTCACGAGACATCTGCATCTGCTCGTAATTTTCCGTGTTCATGAAATGAAATTCGTCGCCTTCGCTGTACAGATACTCAAACTCCACTTCATCCAGGATGGCGCGATCGACGAATTCTTCCGCGCGGAAGCGGTAATCGATCATCGTTCCGGTGCGCAGATTCTTCATGCGCGTTTGCATGGATCCGCGTTTATTGCCCGGAGTGCGGTGATCCACGCTGAATACGGTGTAGAGCTGCCCTTCGTGCTGGATAACCATGCCGGGGCGAAGTTGTGTGGCTTTTGTGCTGCTCATAATCTCCCAATCAAATGTATTTCGGAAACTTCGCCGGGCGCCTGCATTCCCAAAAGGGCCCGCGAAATCACTCGAGGGACGCCGGAACAACCCCGGCGCTGAATCAACAGTATAAATGGCCACATTCCACGCGGTCAATCAAATCGCGGAGGCAAGCAATTTAATTCCACGAAAATACACTCAGCCGTAACAGCCGTCCACCGCGCTACATTTTAGTATAAGTATCTGTGTCCAGGACGGATCAGTGGGTATGCGAATATAGACTAGGACAGTTCAGCGACCAGCAAAGTAAGGCCGAATGCCAGCACGGTCACGGCGATGGAACTCAGGCCGTCGAATCGAGGCACGCCGCGAACATATTTATGAACCATCCACTTTACCGCCACATGGATAATGTACACGCAAAATGACACCTTCCCCAGTTCCCACAAAGCCGGCCATCGGAACACGCGCGCAATCTATTTTTGCCCACCGAAGAAATTACCAGCAACGACAGATGCAGCTCTGAAAAAAACAGGAATCCCAACGGTCTTGCAAAGAAATGGCTCGGTTTCACCATCCAAAACAACGTCACTAAAATTAAACATGCGCAAACAGCGATCGCATAGACCATGCAGCTCTAGAATCCGTCCCGAGCCTGTTCTGCTTTCAAATGCTCGTCATCGAGCTTGAAAGTGTTTTGACAGAATATTCCCATCGCGGATGTCCGTTGCGAACGCCCGATAGAGATAACTAGACACTGGACTATGCCCCAACCTTTTAATGTGTTTCTAATTGCTGTTGCGTCGACCATCCCATCTAGGCAAGAACTGAGGAAATAGGTTGCATTCCGTTGTGAAGGTGCACACAATTCGCAGTCGCTGTTCGCTCGAATATTTTCCATCATATTATTTTTGTTCGCATAGGAGGTGACATGCTCGACCGCCGCAACTTCCTCAATGGCAGTGCCGCTGGATTGGCGGCAACTCTCACCTTCCGTGGGAATTGGCTGGCTCAACTCCAGGACACTCCGTCGTCATTGCCCGATCGCGCTCTCTTCGACAAGAACGAGGAGGCTTACTGGGCAGAATTGCGCAAACAATTTCTAATTCCCGCAGACGAAATTTATTTGAATAACGGCACCGTAGGCTCCAGCCCAACGCCTGTCTTGCGCGCCATCTTCGACGGATACAACACTACCGAAAAGCTGGATCAGCAGGACCCCGAGGATTATCCCATCTGGGGTTATGGCGCATGGAACGAGTTCCGCGATCCGTTGGCCGCATTCGTAGGCTGCCATCGCGACGAGATCGCGCTACTGCGTAACGCCACGGAAGCCAACAGTTACATCGCCAACGGCGTTGACATGAAGGCGGGCGACGAAGTCCTGATGACCGATCAGGAGCACCCCGGCGGCGAACACCCATGGAACCTTAAAGCCAAACGCTACGGCATCGTAGTGAAGAAAATCACGCTGCCGCGGCCTGTGAAAGATGCGGCGCAGGTGCTTAACCTTTTCAACGATGCCATCACACCGCGCACCCGGGTTATCTTTTTCAGCCACATCACTACGTTCTCTGGCGTGGTTTTGCCCGCGAAGGAACTCTCTGCGCTGGCCCGTTCTAAAGGCATTCTCTCCGCGGTGGACGGCGCGCATGTCCCCGGCATGATGCGTTTCAACGTACACGATATTGGTTGCGACATGTACTCTTCCAGTCCGCACAAGTGGCTGCAAGCGCCTAAGGGCTCTGGTTTTCTCTACCTACGCGACGAAGTGATTGACCGCCTTTGGAACACGATTGCCACGGAAGGCTGGGATGACACGAAGATTCGTGCAGAGCGATTCCAGCGCATCGGCAGCTCCAATGTTCCGGCGCTTTGGGGCCTGCGCGCCGCCATCAAGATGGCCAGCGACATTGGCGTCGACCGCATCGAACGCCGCCATCGCGTTCTTGCCGACTACATGCTCGCGGAAATGACCAAGCGTGGCGCGATTTCCTGGACTTCGCCGGATGCAGCGCTTCGTTGCGCGATCGTCACCGTAAATGTGCCGCCGGTTCCGCGCATGGATTTGGAGAATTGGCTATGGCACACGCACAAAATTCGCATCCGCGGCGCCGATCCTAACAAGTTGCGATTATCCACGCCGTACTATTTACAGAAGAAAGACATCGACCGGTTTCTGGGGAAGTTCGACGAGTACAAGCGAGAAAAGAAGCTCGCATGATTACGCTTGTAGGACATGTTCAACCGGCCGAAAAGTAGTTGCGAGATGCCGAACGCGAACAACAATTCGTGATTCCCGTAGTATGGGCGCGGCGTCATGACATACGCAAAAACTACAACCCATTCCTTTCGGCTGGGCCGGGAAGGAATGGGCGGTGCGTTTGACGGCTGTGGTGCAACGATTAAACGGTATTACTTGCTCATACGCGATTCAGTTTCCTGCCCCGCTGGCGGCGCTCTGCTCGAACTCCAAAGCAAGGCGCTTCCCACCAGGGTAAATTGCCGTGAGGGTTCTGGAGCCATCTGGCGCGGGGGCAGTACCATAGGCGTCTTGGGGATTTCGATCGGCCTGCTCGGTCAGGTGGGCGGATAAGGTGGCCACGGTTTGTTTACCTTGCAGAATTTTGACTTGAACCGCCGGACCGCTGCCATCCCATTCCACCCGGTAATCGCCGGGTTGGATTGATTTGCCATCGACAACGACCTTGTCATTCAAAATGAGCTTTCCTTTATTAGTTTCCCCAGCGAGTGCGGCCGAAGAAAAAAGAATCGCGCTACCAAAAAGCATGATTGAGATTCTCGACATTTTCATAAACAGCTCCTTTTATTTTCCGTGACTGCTCCGTGCAGGACACCGCACGCGTTGCCGCGGAATAGTTTTCAATTTGTTTGTTACAGAATTCGATGCGGCGAGAATCTGAAGGTTGTGTAAAAAGCTGTTAATGGAAGGCTGTTTCTCATTCAAAAAATGGCAGAAACAGATCAAAAAAATCGCACGATTCGCAACGGACGTTAATCGGCTACCATTTTTGCAAACCGGATCCTGTGATTCCGACGAATTTCTATGCAGTATAGATATTCAGCACCGACTATGGCTCTACCTTCTAGCCCTTTGAATCGCGCTCGACGTTAAACGGTTAGTACGACTTTGCCTTGCGCATGTCCTGCTGCCACGTAACGGAGAGCGTCCGCCGCGTCGCGCAACTTGTAGCGTCTATCGATGACCGGCATAACTTTCCCGGCTTCCAGAAGACCTTTTAGAAAAACTAAATCCTTCTGATTTATATTCGCTACAAAGAAACGAATCTTCTTACGCTCAAACAGTGACAATAATGGTCCCAGTAAAAGCGCTTGCAGAATCCGCAGCACAGCACCTCCGGCCGCGACATAAATTCCGTCCGGACGCAGAGCACGCCAGTAATCCAAAAGCGGATGATGTGCGTTCGCCGCCAGGATCAGGTCGTAACGCTGCCCGCTCCGCGCGAAATCTACCTGGGTGTAATCGAGGACATGGTCTGCGCCAATCGATCGAGCTATCTCCACGTTCCTGGTGCTGCACAGCGCGGTGACTTCCGCACCGAACGCCTTGGCAATCTGCACCGCAAATGTACCGACGCCACCAGAGGCGCCTTCAATCAGAACCATGTGGCCTGGCTGGATGCGTCCCTTGTCGCGAAGACCCTGCAGGGCGGTGATTCCCGCGATTGGTACGGCAGCCGCTTCTTCAAACGACAGGTTGGCTGGCTTCAGCGCCATTTTCTTTTCAATAGCACATACATACTCGGCAAACCCATTGCCTTCGAAACCTGTTACCCCGAACACTTCGTCGCCTAGCTTAAACTGCTGTGCGTTTTTGCCAACCGCTTCAACTCGCCCGGCAATATCACAACCGAGGACCTTCCGTTTCGGCGTTTGCAGCCCGGGGATCGCGCGGTTCCACGGCATACCCTTCATCAAAAACAAGTCCAGCGAATTTACCGAGGCAGCGCAAAGTTTGATCAAGACCTCATCGGCCGCTGGCGTAGGCGTTGCTATTTCCGCGAACTGCAGCACGTCCGGTGATCCGTATTGTGTGCGCACAATCGCTTTCATGGAGCACTCTTCAACTCGCCACGCTTACTCCAGGCCCTCCACTACGTACAAACTGCCCAGCACTCGCCGGGTGTTATACACATAGGTCTTGCTGTCCTCGGCGTACTGCGCCCTCACGTTGTATATCGATCCGGCGTTTTCGCTCAATTCCACTTTCTGCAGCAAGTTCCTCTTTCCCGTGGGCACTTCCACTCGATATATCTGCGCTTCCCATGGAGTCGAAGTCGTTACCAGAAGTGCTTGGCCGTCTTTGGTCCATTTTTCGATGCCGTCCTGTGGGCCAATGCCCGAAATCAATTGCACTTTCTTTGTCTCGCGATTAAACACCGCTGCTTCGCCGCACTGTTCCGGCCCGCGATCTTTTGCCCGTCCTTGGCGACAGCCACTCCCGTTAAATCTGCGAGACCGACCTCCTGCGGCTTTCCACCCCGCAAGTCCATCTCATAAGTTCGCAACGGTTCTCCTTCCTTCGACGCTTCCAGCAGCACGTGCGTGCCATCCGGAAACCACGCCACAGTTGTAAAATTCACAATGTCGCCCAACGGCAAACGCCGACTCTCTCCGGTGCCGATGGGGTGCAGTGCCAATTGTGGTGGTCTGGACAAGAAGGGTGCTGCCGCAGTTGTTCCGTCTGGTGAAAATTAAGGAGTCGCGCCCTCTCCCAGCGCGGTTGGCGCGGATCCATCCATTTTCCGGTATACCACCAGGTACAACGACCCTGCGGGTCCTCCCCATTCGTCAAATAAAATCGCTTTTCCGTCCGGCGAAATATCTCCCAATCCCGATCCATTGAACCATTCCAGCCCCCGCCGCTCCTTTCCTCTAGAAGGATCGAGCCCCGAGATTTCCGATCGTAGCTCTTCACCGCAAAGTAGCACGCGCCCGTCACCGGCCACATCCATCAGCCGTGTCCCATACGGAGTCGTTAGCATTTCACGCTGCTTGCCGCCTAGACTCCCTCCAAAGAGCTGCCGGTCTGTGGCGCCTGTCGTATTGTTGTTCGCCGTGAACCATATCTCTCTTCCGCCGCGCGACCATGCCAGACCCTGGACAGTTGCAAATTCCTTTGTCAGTTGCTTGTGTTTCCCAGCCTCATCTATCGTGGCCACCCAGCCGCGGTCATCATCGAAGACCGGGTGTTCCAGGAAGGCGAGCTCTTTCCCGCTTGGCGAGACACGTACATAATCTATGTACCCACGGTGGTATAAATAACTTTTCCCATCGGAAATTCCAGTTGGACTCTCTGGTTCGCCATCCGTGCCACCGCTAGCGTCTTTCCATCCCGGGCGTAATCCGCCGCAATCACGCCATTCTCCACGACACCCGGTGTGCCCCCAGCCATACCTGCCTGCGCCCGCGTGCCACTCAGAAAATTCGTGTGGTACACGGGGTTCACGGCAATTTGCATATCTCCGGTTGCGGAAAGTCCCAGCAATATAGCGCTCGGCAAATGCACCTTGGTTGATTGCGGAAATTCCATGCGCACGGTGTAAATCTGCAGAGGATTGCTTCCCCATCGGGCGCTGTACACCACTGTCTGCGGGTCTTTCGCAAATCGCGCGTTGGAGAGATAGCCCTGCTGTTACGTCAGCCGGGTGTATTTCGGCTGAGCTTTTGTGGACCATCGCCGGCCCGATCATCCACATCGCCGCAGCCAGTGCCAAGCCACCAAGTATTATCGCGAGCCAGGGCAACCACGCTCTCGTTGCTTTTGGCCGTTCCACCGTTTGCGCAGCCGACGTGGCCGTGCCGCTCGGCGCTTCAATCGCAAACGCCAGATCGCTGGCTGACTGGAACCGGCGCTCCACATTTTTCTCCAGGCATCGTCCGAGAATCCGTTGCAGCCCGATCGGCCCTTGCCATCCGGTCTCGTTCAGCTCCGGCGGCTCTTCACGCAAAATTGCGGCCATCGTCTCTGCGACGGTGTCGCGCTTAAAGGCGCGTTTGCCGGTCAACATTTTGTAGAGCACCGCGCCAAAGCTGAAAATGTCCGACCGCGCATCGCTGGCCGTTCCGCGCACCTGCTCCGGCGACATGTACCCGATGGTGCCCATTCCGGTCAGCGAGGTGATCAATTAACGGGCGTGGCGTTGCGCTCGCCCAGGGTCACAGAGTTTGCTCCGGGGCGCAGGTCGATCTTTAGATCAAATAACAAGGCCTGTTTATTGTACTGAACTGCGCCATACACATAATAAGTTCCGGCAGCGACCGGAGGAAACGTAGCTTTGCCGTCTGCGTCAACCTTGACGCTGCCCGCGCTGTAAGCGGCCACGGCAGACAGTAGCTGTTTACATTCGTTCGGTCCCTTCTGACACTCTGCTTGCAACGCATGAAAGGCCGACGTTCCGGCAGGAATCTGAATACCACTGTTTCTTACGATATTGTTGAAGCTCTCTTTCAACAAAATCATTGCGCGTCCAGCTAGAGGATTAGGCGCTCCCGGCTGAGTCGGGAATCCTGACGAAATGGACAGCGAAGCATTTGCCGCTGATGGAGTCGCACCAGCCGCAGCAGTGTTTGTTTTGGCTGAAGGCGCAGCCGGCGCGTTAGTGTTCGCCGATCCACCGGCAACGAGGGTGCCGATGGCGCAGCGGCCAATCTTGGGCGCAAAGATAAAAGGATTCTTGGGGTCTTCGGTTGTTCCGGTAATCACCCTTCCGTTTACCTGAACAGTGGCATCCGCAAAGAGTGAACCGTCCGGCTTCAATTGAAGTGTGATCGGATTGGTGTCGTCATGGATCTTGAGGAGTATCTGGTTAGCATTTTTTTGAATGGAATATTCGTGCGCGCGTTCGGCATCTCCGCAGGCGACGGTCGCAGATTCGGGATGGAAGGTAACGCTAAAGCCCTGCTGGCCAGAGTACCTGCCGCTCATCCGCAGGCCTGGACTTGGCGCTTTACCCAGATTGAGCATCTCGTTGGCCGCCTGCTGTGTCGTTCCACCTTGCATGAGAACGGAAGTGCCGCTGAAAATCGTAGTGATCAAGCCAAATGGATTCTCGATGTCTGGAGGAAGCGGGGTGGGGCCAGTCGGAGTCATAAGCCCAAGATTGCAGTCGACTGTCTTGTTCACATATTGAGTAACAGCCCTGGTGCCAGTGGGCCCGTAAACCATCTGGGTGGAATCTTCGGAGTTGGTAAAGACCTGCCCATTTTGTTTAGCGTCGGGATAGTTCTGGGCTTCCAACGGCGTCAGCTCTCGTTGTGTCGTAGTTTTCTGGGCGGTCATTCCCATAGTCTGCTCGGTCGTTGACCCCGCGGGGACCTGCCCGGTTATTTTGACTGGTCCAGATGCTTCAAGCTTTCCATCCTGTCTCAAGGCAAAAATAACCGGCTTGGATCCATTGTGAATCTTGACGAGGGCTTGAGTGTCCGACAATTCCACGGTGTACGGTTGGGGAGAAGGGACTCCGCGACAACTCATTGCCGCTTTATCGGGTTGGAAAATGACGCGAAATCCTCCTGGGCTAGCGTAGTCGCCGGTCATGCGCAGTCCTGGTGTGGATGGAATCTTCAGGCTGATTCCCGTCATTTGGTCGAATCCATTACCCAAGACTTCCGAGAAACAGTTCCGTTGACTTCTTCCTGATGCGATGCATCGTCTGAGCTCCGCCTTGCTCCCAGGTTGGACTTCTCCTGTGTTTGTGGCTGAGTCGGGTGCTGCCTGTTGGGCCTTCGCACTTTCGTATTGCTTCCGCTCAGCATCGAAGTGCGCCTGAGCATGCGCGCCGTTCGCCCTTTGAACCTGTTGATACCCCGCGCGAAATGCCGGCGAGAACAAGCGGTTAAACCATTCTTGATAGAATGCAGCGTCCATTTCGTACTGGCCATGCTTCCGCTCAAACGCTTTGGCTTCGTCAGGTGAATGCGCCTTGGCGTAGGACTGTGAGATCTCGTAGGCCGCAAGATTGTATGCGCCGATCACGCGCTGCTCGTCGGGTGTCAGGGGCTCGCGGACACTACGATCTGGACCTTGGCTTCGTTGCACGATGTACGGCAGGTAAGTGAAGACGGCCACCTGGCGGGCTAGGGTATCGTCTGGACTGGCGCCCTGAATTTCGCTCTTCACACGCTCTACTGAAGGCATCTCGGTGAGATATGGCGGATTCATCGGCTGGCCTGGTTGGGTTGGCGCTGCGCCGGGTTTCGCGTTTTGCGCGGTCCGGACTTTGCAGATTTTTAACCAGCCATCCATCTGGCCGCGAACGTTGTGGATCTCGACGATGAGTTGTCCGTTTCTCTCCTGGCGCCAGTAGCAGACCTGACCGCGGGGATAGGTATCGCACCGCGTGATGATGTTGTCGGTGCCATCCGGGCAGTGATAGGGGACATTGAACTGGAGAGGTTCCTGGGCGTCCGCAATCGACGCGGATAACACGGCGCCCAGGACGATGGCTGCAATCCTCAACAAAGACGAAATGTGTGTCGCACGCATAATCGGGCACACTCCTTGCGTGAAGATTAAGTTCTGGCCCGCTACTGTTTCTTTTTCGTCAGTCGCCCGAGCATACCGCCTTGAGGGCCGTTGAGCGCTCCATCGTCGTCCATGGTGAAGACGGTCTTGTCACCCTCGCAAACTAGCGTGACGGTCTTTCCGCTCTCTGTGTAGGTACAGGGAGTGGAAACCGGCCCAGTCGAGACGTACGCTTTGCCACCTGATTTGAATTCAATTTGAACGACTCCGCCGTTTCCGGCATAGGTAGTGCCTTCCAATTTCCCACCACAACCAATCAGTACAGCGCCCGAGAGAACGAGTATTCCCAGGGCCAGTGCATACGATGAGCTGAGTCTATTTTTCAACGCCGTCTCCTCGACCTTCGAATAAATTAAGTCAACGCACCAGTTCAAAACCGAGCGTCGTACTCTTCTTGGTTTTGCTCCGTTCTTGACTGCCGGAATTGTCCCAGGCTAGCGAAAGCCGGTCCTATATATCACAACTATGGCGTTAGGTGGTCTGAATAGACTTGCGTTCAGACCGTCATGGGAGGAATCGTCATCGATCAAATGGACAATATCCAAAATTTCTCGACCAGGGAGCCAATAAAATTCCCCGCCATTGCAGAAAGATTATTTTGAATTCAGTCGGCGCGTTTCGGGATTGTTCGATGTTTACGGTTTAGTTGTAATCCGGTTTTTCGCGGCATCGGCCATGATTTTTTCTATCTGGTCGGGATCGCGTGGCAAGCGTTCGCTGAGAAGTTTGTAGCCATCCGGCGTGATGAGCACGTCGTCTTCGATGCGCACGCCTAGATTTTCTTCGGGAATATAGATACCGGGCTCCATGGTGACGACCATGCCCGGCTGCAATGGCTGGCAATACTCGCCCGGATCGTGGACGTCGAGGCCAATGTGATGGCCGAGACCGTGGATGTAATACTGGCCCAGTGATTTGCCGTGGAGGTCTTTGCCGTGCGAGCTGATGTAATCGTAAGAAACCTTGTGCGCACTGTGGTCGCCTTTCTTGCAGAGATCAACCCCAGGCTTCAGCATGGCCATCGCGGCGTTTTGTGCGCCCAGAACGATTTCGTAAATCTCGCGCTGGCGGGCAGTGAATTTTCCGTTGGCCGGCAAGGTGCGCGTGATGTCCGCGGAATATCCGGAATATTGCGCGCCCACATCCAGGACGACGATATCGCCGTCTTCAATTTTTCGTGAAAGCTTATCGTAGTGCAGCACCACGGAATTAGGGCCGGCGCCGACGATGGGCGCGTAGCCTTCTGCTTCTGAGCCGCCCATGGCGTGCACTTCCACTATTTTTGCGGCGATTTGATACTCGTAAACTCCCGGCCGCATCATTTTCATGGCTTCCAGGTGTGCGTCCAGGGAAAGATCGATAGCCTTTTGTAGAAACGCGATTTCTCCCGGCGATTTAATTTCGCGCAGAGCGTAAATATTTTGGCGAATGTCTTTTAGTTTGGCCTGTGGCACGGCAATTTGGAGCCAGTCGACGACGGCTTTCTCGTGCGGGTAGCCGCCCAGTTCTTTTTCATAGGGAAGAATGGTGTAAACGGTCGGGAAGTTTTTGGCGAGCTTCTCGACCTCGGCGCGCATTTCGGCGAATGGTTTGACTATAGCGAACCCGGTGCGAGCAGCGATATCCGGATCGGTGGGCGACATGCGAGCGCCATTCCATTTTTCTTTGGCGGGATCCTTCGGAGGCAAGAAGAGAATTTCGCGCGGGGCCGATGAAGCGTCATCGTGCGTCGCGACAGACGATCCATTGTTGTGTTTTGGAGCGGGGGAAATAATCAGCCCGGCGCATTCTTCGTTGTGGCCGGTAAGATAGTAAAAATTTTCTTCCTGCGCGAAGACATTCGTCTGCGAAAACTCTTCGCGCCCGGTAAAGCCCCACAGAATGATGGGACCGTCGGCTTGCGCGGAAAGTTGCGCGCGGCGCCCGGCGTAAATGCTGTTCGGTTCGCGTTCGCGGCGTTGTTGCGCGCTCAATTGTGGGGCGCTCAGGCCGGCGGCGAAACTTAGTCCGGCCATTGCCGTGAAAAGCAGAAGCCAGGAACTCCAAATACTCCCGCGGCCTCGCAATGAAGCCAAAGGGGAATCCGGCGCGCACGGTTCTTGCGTGTGGCCAGAAGCGTGACGACTCACAAATTCTCCTTGAATAACCACCACAGCGATGCGGCCCGGGGCAAGCGGGGGTGTTTCCCAAGAGCACTCTTACGCTAAATGCCAGAACGCCATCCATCCGGCGCGGCGCAAATAGCCCACTCATGTTCTACTGCGGCGATTGTATCTGAATTATTCCCGGCAACCAAAATGGCCGCCAAACCCCTTATGGTTCGTTTCACTGAGATTTTGAAGAGCCGTTTACCTAAGCTCTCCGGACAGCGTGATACGCTGGTAAAGACGGCCGTAAACAGCCATTTCGATCGGGGACCATTCGATTGCCCAAGCGCTTCGTTATATTTCTCACCGTCTTTCAAACAGTTTTAATTGGGGTTCATGGACTTCTTTTTCTCACCTGGGTTTATTTTTGGGCGCCGCATATTCAGGGAGACGCTCAGGTTTATGATTTCAGTCCGTTACCTCATTGGCGGTTGCTGATTGCGCTGGCGATTTTGTCGGTCAGCTTTCTTGCTACGTCCCTGATCGGTTTTCGCCTTACAAATATGGTTTTGCGATCGGTGTACCGCATCACCGCGGTATGGCTGGGATTCGTAAATTTTGCATTTTTCTCGAGCGTGCTGTGCTGGCTGATGTATCTGGCGTTCCGGTTAGCTGGGGCAAGAATAGAGCGGCATTATTTCGCAGGAGCTTTCCTAGGATTATCCGTAGCAGTGACCGCCTACGGAGTGATCAATGGTGAGTGGACGCGCTTAAGACACATCACGGTGAAACTGGCAGGATTGCCGGAGTCCTGGCGTGGGCGGACAGCCGTTTTGGTTAGTGACCTACACCTGGGAAACTATCGCGTGTTTGGATTCATTCGGCGCGTTGTAAAAATGGTGCTCCGGCTGAATCCTGATGTGGTTTTCATCGCCGGCGATTTGTATGACGGGACCCCTGCCGACCTCGCGCGGCTGGCTGAACCTCTGCGCTTGCTGAAATCTCCGCTTGGCGCATTTTTTGTGGAAGGCAATCACGAAGAGTTTTCCGATCACACCAAATATGTGAAAGCAGTGGCAGCTGCGGGCGTGCGCGTACTCAAAAATGAAAAGATAATTGTGGATGGTCTGCAGATTGTCGGCGTTACCTATCGAGACGCCACACACGGCGAGCATTTTCGCAAAACGTTGCGAAGAACGGGATTCGATCGGGGCAAGGCAAGCATTTTACTGACGCACGCGCCCGATCGTATTCAGGTTTCCGCCGAGGAGGGAATCTCGCTGCAGCTTTCGGGGCACACCCATCACGGGCAATTCTGGCCATGGACGCTTGCCGCCGAGCGAATGTACGGCAAATACGTCTACGGGTTACAACGCTTGGGCGAAATGCAGATTTACACTTCGTGCGGGGCCGGTACATGGGGTCCGCCGTTGCGAATAGGAAGCAGCCCGGAAATCGTTGCTATTGAATTCGTCTAAAAATTGGTGCTCGCTACCGACACTGTCACCCGAAGGAAGCAGTGATGAGCCTCCGGATATATCCTCTTCGTTTTGTTTGACGCAAAAATTCAAAAAAGTTAACCTCCGCGGTATATAACTCGGAGGTTAGCATGCGCAATTCTCCCAGTGAGGCCCGCTTAGCGAAGAATAGTTTAAAAGCCGGGAGCGCCTGAGGCCGCGGGCCGCATTTCCGGTGTTTCCACTTCGAAGCGGAGATTTGCCAGGTAGGTTTGACCCAGCGACATGAAACCGGTGTACAGATAGCCCCATACGAAGAGGAGCAGAAAAGGGACGGTAGCGTAATTTTCGTTGGCCACGGCGTAAACAACGGTTAGCGCGAAATACACGCCTAGGAAAATTTCCGCGTAAGGCATCCATCCGGCTTTATTTCTATAAGACTTCTTGGCGTAGGAACCTTGTTTGCCGGCAATGTTGTACTTGGGCGTGCGCGCAAATTCGGTTTTCTTTCCGGTGATGGCTTCGATCACCGCTTGCGCGTTGCGAACGGAAATACCGATCCCGGTGGCCATTACGAAAGGCATATAGAGAAAGGTGCGGTACCAACTTTTGGGATGCAGCTCTTTTTGCGCCACCAGATAAAAACTCGAAATCGAACAGGTGGATGCCAGAAAGAGCGGCAGGTCGATAACCAGCATCTGAATCCAGCCCTGGTAGAAACGTACAATCATGGCGGGCAGCAGCATGGTAGAGAGCAACACCATCAGCGGGTAGCTGATGTTGGCGGTGAGGTGGAAGAAAGCTTCAGATTTTACGTGCCAAGGCACATTGGCTTTAAAAACTTTTGGCAGGATTTTCTTGGCTGTTTGCATCAAGCCCTTGGCCCAACGCGCTTGCTGAGCTTTGAAGCCGTTCATATCCACGGGAAGCTCAGAAGCGCACTCGATGTGCGGCAAATATAAAAATTTCCAGCCTACCAGCTGCGCGCGATAAGAAAGGTCGGTGTCTTCCGTGAGCGTGTCGTGCTGCCACCCGCCGGCCTGATCGATGGCTTTTCGCCGCCACAATCCCGCGGTGCCGTTAAAATTAAAAAACGTACCGCGGCGGGAACGAGCGCCATGCTCTACGACGAAGTGGCCATCGAGCAAAATGGTTTCCACCTGCGTGAGCAGCGAGTAATCGGTGTTGAGATACGTCCAGCGCGTCTGCACCATGCCGATACCGGCGCCGCCACTGGGATTCATGAAATACGGAATGGTTCGTTGCAGAAAATCCGGCGCGGGAACGAAGTCGGCATCAAAGATGGCCACAAACTCACCTTTGGCACTTTTCAAGCCGTTTTCCAACGCTCCAGCCTTGTACCCTTCGCGATTGCCGCGATGAATATAGGTTATGGGCATGCCCTGAGCGGCGAAACGCTCAACACAGTTACGCGCGACCTGCTGCGTTTCATCGGTGGAATCGTCCAGCACTTGCACATCGAGAAGCTCGGTCTGGTAATCGAAGCGCGAGATGGCCTCGACGAGTCTCTCGATAACGTAGCGCTCGTTGTAAATGGGCAGCTGAATCGTGACGCGCGGCCACTCGGTAACCGGCGGTGGCTGCGCCGGAACATTCTTGCGGTACGCGTAATAATCGTAGACTAGCCAATAGCGGTGCAGCCCATAGAGCGCCAGAATAAAAAGCACGATGAAGTAGGGAATCATCATCGCCAAGTCGAAGCCATTGGCGTGGTAGACGCCCGAAAAGGTGCGATCGGTGATTTTGTGCCAGTAATGGCCGAGAGAACTCTGCGCGGCCAACAAAGCTACGAACGATGGAGTCTGCACGATAGTCTTTACGCCGATAACAGAGTCTTACACGAGCGTCTCAGCGAGGATGATTATAGTGCAAAACCGGGTCGAAACTTCCTTCCCACAAGAAAAATAGTGTAGATCGCTGATTTCTAAGCTATAGGTTAGAAACACCTTAACCTCGATATCAGCTCAGATTCGCATTATCATCTCTTGGTGGATGTGAACGAAGGAACGCGCACCAGAATATTTTAGGTTAAATGGAATTTTTTGGTAACGGCCGCACGAGATTGAGCGTCCCTAAGATTAGGATGGCCAGAGTCAGTTGCTTACGGGCGTGACCGGCCAAAACTCTTTGATCAGGAACCGCCAATGACAAACCAGAAAATGAGGCGACGAGATTTTATTCGATCCACTAGCTATGGATTTGGCGGGGCCTGGCTGGGCGGGAGTGCGTTGGCGCACGCGGCATGGAGTCACGCAACCGCAGCACGCGCGGCGTTTTTGAGTACGCCACTGCAGCGTAAATTTACGGCGGCCGACACCGTCACGCTGGGTAACACCAGTATCACCACCAGCCGCCTCGCGATGGGCACCGGGACCGTGGGAGTTGGGCACCATTCCCATCAGAGTGATTTGGGAGTGGCGGGACTTTCCGCGCTGCTGCTGAACGGTTACGAGCAGGGTTTGCGATTTTTTGATGCTGCGGATTCTTACGGCAGCCATCCGCATGTGGCGGAAGCGTTGAAGCATGTGCCGCGCGATAAAGTGACGGTGCTTACGAAGACGTGGTCGCGCGATGCCGCTTCGGCGCGTGCGGACCTGGATCGCTTTCGCAAAGAACTGGGCACGGATTATCTGGATGTTTGCCTGATGCACTGTGTGACGGAGGGCGACTGGACGGAGCGCTACCGCGGCGTGATGGATGTGTTCTCCGAGGCCAAGCAAAAAGGCATCATTCGCAGCCACGGATGTTCGTGTCACAGCATCGCGGCGTTGCGCGCAGCGGCGAAGTCGCCATGGGTGGAAATCGATCTGGTGCGCATCAACCCTATAGGCTCGCACATGGACGCCGACCCGGAGACCGTGGTCAGCGTTTTGCGTGAGATGCGCGCGTCCGGGAAGGCCATTGTAGGGATGAAAATTCTGGGGCAGGGAGATTTGAGCGGGCGCCAGGATGAAGCGATAAAGTACGCGTTATCGCTGGGGCTGCTCGATGCCTTTACTATCGGTGCGGAGAGCAAGAAGCAGCAGGATGATTTGATTCGGCGAATTGGCGCCGCGGCCTGAGAAGGAATTGCAAGCTGGTGACATTTCCTGGTGCTAGAATCCCCGGCACTATGGTCTTAACCAAAAATGAGCTGGTCGCTTCCCTGAAAAACGAAGTGCGCATCCTGTTGCATCTGGCTGGAAAAATCGACAAAGCGAAACTCGATTACCGGCCAACACCGCGGCAGCGCAGCATTCTGGAACTGGTGCAGTACCTGGCCATCATGGCACCCGCCCACAGTGCGACAATCAAGGGTGGAGATTTCTCGCGACCAGGCATGATATCGGTGTGGAGACCCGCGGAAACTGCGGCAAAGTCGCTGAACTTTGAGCAGGCTGTCGACGCGATCGAACAGCAGTCAGAACGATTCGATCAAATATTCAGCGATTGGAGCCAAGCCGATCTTCGCAGCGAAGTCGATATGTTCGGCCATAGGGTTACCCGAGGCGAGTTGCTAGTAAACCTGGTCCTCAGCGGTTTCGCGGCATACCGGATGCAGCTTTTCTGTTATCTCAAGTGCTGCGGCCGGGAAGAGCTGAACACAGTAAATTTATGGATGGGCACGGACGCGGCAGCAAGCGCGTCCTGAAAAGAATATTTTGAGAAGCTAGGTAACCTTATTCTGAGTTACTCCCGTAACGTTTCTCTGAGTTACCTAGGGAATCAGCACGATTTTTCCCGCTGAGCCTGGCTCGAGAATTTCTTTGTGGGCGCGCTCCGCTTCCGCGAGGGGGATTTCTTTGGCCACCACTGGGCGAAGGGTGCTGTTAGAGAGTCCGGCGTTCAGCCCGGCATAGATTTCTTTAGTTTCCTGTTCTGCAAGGGCCCACAGGGTAAAAGCGCGAATGGACCCTCGCCTAAGCATAAGCTCGCGAGGGTTAATGGTAGTTTCGCCGCGATTACCGATCACGATCACTCGCCCGTTGGTGGCCAATAGCTTCAGGTCCTTCGGCAGATTCACATTGGCAAGCATTTCCAGAATGATGTTTAGACCTTTGCCGCCAGTGGCTTTCAGGATTTCGTCCTCGTAACCTGCTTTGGTGTGATTGAAGACGTGGTTTGCACCTTCACGTTTGATGAGCTCAAGGCCCGGCTCCGTACCAGCTGTAGCGAAAATGGTCAGACCGATCGCGCGTGCCATTTGCAGAGCGGCGGTGCCTACGCCTCCACTTGCGCCGTGAACGAGCACTGTTTCGCTCGCACGTGCCTGCGCGGAATGGTAGAGAGCGTGATACGCGGTGGCATAAGGCACCCATATCCCAGCACCTTGCGCGAATTCGATGTCGTCCGGTAGTGGCTGAACCTGGTCTTCCAGCGCGAGAGTGTATTCGGCGTACGCTCCGGATAGCGTGCGCGCGGTGTAAACGCGATCTCCGGGTTTGACCTTGGTGACGCCGGGGCCCACAGATTCCACTACTCCGGCAGCGTCGGAGCCGGGGGTGTACGGCAGTTGCGGCTTGACCGCGTAAGTTCCCGCTCGCATGTTAGTGTCGTAGGGATTTACCCCTGCGGCGCGCACGTGAACGAGCACTTGTCCGGCCGCGGGAGTGGGAGTGGGCACTTCTTCCAGCTTCAAAACTTCCGGCCCACCGAATTGGCTGACGCGAATCGCTCTCATGCAAACCTCCGATAATTTTTAATTATAAATTTGCCGATTAGAAATGATCGTCGACGGTCACGGTGGTGCCGTCTTTTTTTTCGAGCAATCCGGATTGGTGAGCCCAGGCGGTGGTCTGCCAATTGTCCTTGCCTTTTTTCTGCGGAATCCAGGGCGGCAAACGCTGGCTCAGATGCATGGCCAGTGAATAAACGAAAGGTTCATACATGGTGCGCAACTTAAGGAGTTCTCGATCCGCCTCTTCGCCGTCGTGAAGTTTCGTGCCGTGCGCCGCGAGCGTGTCGCGAATCAGGCGCAGATCGGTAGTGCTGAGGCGATCTGTAGCCGGGGCGCGAGGGGGTGTGCTAAAGACTTGCGACAGATCCACGACCGCGTGACGCGCAATTGCAAAAGTAAGCTCAGCCTGACGCTCGCAGGCCCCTTCAATACCGCTTTTTATCAAAGCGCAGGCGTCCAGGATGGCAGTCAGCGAAGAGATCCAGGACTGGTTGTCGTGTTGTGAACGAAAATAGGCGAGCACTGGGTAAGAAAGATGGCTTTCCATCAACTCCGCGCACCACAATTCCCATTCCTCAAGCAGATCGCGTAAAGCTTTTTGGCCTTCCGGGTAGCTGTAACGCCGCAGAAGTTCGCCGGCGGTGGGCGGCGTACCTGCACGCGCGTCGAGCAGAGAGATGTTTACTTCACGTCGAGAAAAAGAACCGTAGATAAAAGGAAGATAGCCCACGATGACCGCTAGAAATCCATATCCTAATCCTGCTTCCGCGACGAGCAAGAAGCGCGCTAGTGGCCCGCTCGGAACGGCATCACCCAGGCCCAAAGTGAAAAACGTGGTGCTGCTGAGATACAAGTCCATGGCGAAACCGGCATGGTCCGGCTGGCGCACGCCAATCGCGGAACCCGCGCCGTATTGCATGATGCCGAAGCTCAGCACCAAGCCGAGCGCCCAAAGGGCGATGAGCAGTAACAGGGAACAGGGGCCATAGCCACCGAGCAACGCCTCTCGGGTTTTGCGAGAGGGAATTTTGCGGACCACGAATTTCCAGAACGCCCACGTCGTTCCGTAGAAGAGACGCGCGAGACGAATTTTTCGCGTGACGCGGCGCGGAAGAATAATGGCTTCAAATGTGTCAATCAGAATGACGATGGCTAACGTCAAGCCGCCGAAAAGCGCAAGTGGGTGGGGAACGATGTGCGCCATTTAATCCTTAGACTTCCATGATTTGTATGCGCCAGATTATGACAGAAAGCGCTGGTGGTTCAGGATTGCAGGCGCGCGTTCACGGTGATTTCGGCTTTGAATAGTTTTGAAACCGGGCAGCCGGTTTCAGCGGCTTTGACAGCCTGGTCAAATTTGGCTTTGTCGGCGCCGGGAATGTTGGCGACGAGGTCTAGATGGCTTTTGGTGATGGAAAAACCTTCACCGACTTTGGCCAGCGTAATGGTCGCGGTGGTCTCGAGTTTCTGCGCGGTCATGCCGGCGTTACCGAGCTGTGCGGACAATGCCATGGTGAAACAACCGGCGTGCGCCGCAGCCAATAACTCTTCCGGATTTGTGCCCACACCATTTTCAAAACGAGTGCTGAACGAATATGGCGTTTGCTTCAATACGCCGCTGTCCGTCGATAAAGAACCTTTGCCGTCCTTGAGTCCGCCGGTCCACACTGCTGACGCTTTGCGATCCATGTGCCCTCTTTCTTTGCGCTGTTACATAAACATTCGATTCTGCGCGATTGTGGAAGGGTATATTGGTCGCAGCAAGATGTCGAGAAGCGGTTGTTTGTTGAGCTCTGATGATGGACATTTTGAAGCACACTGGGCACCGGCCATGGCCGTTGCCGGGTGGTCCGTGGATCATGAAGCAGGAGTGGCACGATTTGTTGTTCGCGCACTGGACCGTGCCGGTGGAGGTATTGCGCCGGCTGATTCCACGGGCGCTGGAAATAGATACGTTTGGCGGGCAGGCGTGGCTGGGTGTGGTGCCGTTTCGCATGTCGGGCGTGCGTATGCACGGGGCACCGGCAGTTCCGGGGTTTTCGCGGTTTCCCGAATTGAATGTACGCACTTATGTGGTGCGGGACGGAAAACCCGGCGTGTGGTTTTTTAGTTTGGATGCGGCGAATGCGTTTGCGGTCTGGGGCGCGCGAATATTATTTCATCTGCCGTATTTTTTGGCAGCCATGAGCTGTGCAGAAGACGCGGGATGGATTAGTTACCAGAGTCAGAGAAAAGATCGCAGGGGCTTAGCGGCTTCGCTGCGGGCGCGTTACCGCGCGATTGGGGAAGTTTTTCACGCGCAGCCCGGGAGCATCGAGCATTTTCTGGCGGAGCGCTATTGTCTGTATACCGCGGATGAGAAGGGACGCATTATTCGCTGCGAAATTCATCATCCGCCATGGCCACAGCAATTGGCGGAAGCGGCGCTTCAGGAAAACACTATGGCGGATGCGGCGGGAATCACGATCACAGATCGGAAGCCGGAATTACTACACTCTTCGCGGCGTCAAGAAGTGGTGGTGTGGGCGCCGCAGGTGCTGAAATAAATCACGCGGCGCTCTTACCATTTGTGAAAAATAAAAAACGATCCGATGGCCACGAATGTGAAACCGGCGGCATAGTTCCACTTGAACTTGTCGCCTAGATATAGCACGGAAAATACCGAGAAAACCGTGAGGGTAATGACTTCCTGAATGGTTTTGAGCTGCGCGGCGTTGAATTCGTACGAGCCGATGCGGTTGGCGGGCACCTGGAAACAATATTCGAAGAAGGCGATGCCCCAGCTGGCGAGGATGACTTTCCAGAGCGACTCGTTGCGATATTTCAGGTGGCCGTACCAGGCGAAGGTCATGAAAATATTTGAAATGGTGAGCAGGAGAATTGTTCGCATCGCCGATGTTTTCCTCGACGTGAATAGTAATGCGCCAGGGCTGAACGGCAAATACACATTTGTACGCGGGTATGAGAGCGGTCCTGATTCGAGCTTGAAACTTAGACGTTGAGGGTGAGCGAGACGAGGTCAGGACGAGTGGGCGGCGGGATGGGCGGCATTTTGGAGCGATCCACTGGATTGTAGAGCGTGTCGCGCTCGACGGGGACGCGGCCTGCGGCGCGAATCAGGCGTTCGAGCTCTGCGCGCGACGTAAATTCAGAAGTGACCGCGCCGGCATCGTGATAGATCTTTTCCTCCACCACCGTGCCGTCCAGGTCGTTGGCGCCAAAGCGCAGCGCGATTTGCGCGATCGCGGGAGAGAGCATGATCCAGTAGGCTTTAATGTGTGCAAAATTATCGAGGAGCAAGCGCGATACCGCGATGTTGCGCAGGTCAGCGTATCCGGTGGGTTTGGGAATGTGCGAAAGCGCGGTGTTGTCCGGGTGAAACGCCAAAGGAATAAACGTGACGAAGCCGTGGGTCTGGTCCTGCAGCTCACGCAACTTGAGCAGGTGATCGACGCGCTCTTCTTCGGTTTCCACGTGGCCGTAAAGCATGGTGGCGTTGGAATGAAAACCGAGTTCGTGAGCCTGGCGCGCAATGCTTAGCCACATCTGGCCGCTGACTTTGTGGTCGCAGATAAGTTTGCGCACCCGGGGGTGGAAAATTTCCGCGCCGCCGCCTGGCAATGAATCGACGCCGGCGTCTTTCATTTTTTGCAGCGTTTCCTTGATGGAGAGCTTGGCGATGCGCGCGAAGTAGCCGACTTCCACCATGGTGAAGGCTTTGAGATGCACGGTGGGACAGCGCTGCTTGAGGCCGCGAATCATGTCCAGAAAATATTCAAAGGGCAGATCGGGATGCAGGCCACCAACCATGTGGAACTCGGTGGCGCCTTCGCGCACGCCTTGTTCAGCGCGCTGGTAAATTTCTTCGAGAGCGAAGGTATACGCGCCGGGAGCGTTGGGGTCG
The DNA here is from genome assembly GCA_035996445.1 of Candidatus Acidiferrum sp. GTDB lineage: Bacteria > Acidobacteriota > Terriglobia > Acidiferrales > UBA7541 > Acidiferrum. The sequence continues at coordinate 27,043 of DASYJM010000262.1, forward strand.
CGTCCGAAAGCGCACAGTTTGCAATGCGCGACGCATACGTTGGTGGGATTGATGTGCCGGTTGATGTTGAAATAGGTGATATTCCCGTGGCGTTTTTCGCGTACGTGGTTGGCGAGCCAGCCCACCGCGAGGAGGTCGGGTGAGCGATAAAGCGCGACGCCATCTTCTTGCGAGAGACGCTCGCCGGCGAGAACCTTTGCGGCGATGGGTTTCAAGCGCTGGTCGGTGATGAGTAACTCGGCCACGTCTTTGCTTATCTTATCCTTTGCCGGAATAGCTGGCGATCACGGCATTTATTTCGAAAATTTCGATGTGTTCAAACGCGCCAGAGGGCCACTGCGGCGCCCCAGAATAAAAGAAACGACATACTAATATAACCGTTCATTGCGAAAAACGCAGCGTCCAGCTTGCTGAGATCGTCTGCTTTCACGAGCGAATGTTCGTAGGCGAGCAGTGCGGCGACTACCGCAATGCCCAGCCACGCTGGCCATGGCAGCGCGAAACTGCCGGCGAGCCATATAAGCAGCGCGACGACGCCGACGTGCATAATTCGCGCGATGAGCAGCGCGTTAGCAACACCGAAACGCTGCGGAATGGAGAAAAGACCTGCGCTGCGGTCGTAGTCGATGTCCTGGCACGCGTATAGAACGTCGAAGCCGCCGACCCACAAAGTGACGGCTGCGCAGAGAATCAAAGTGCGCGGATCGAAGCCGCCAGTAATGGCGATCCATGCAGCTGCGGGTGATATACCCAACGCGAAGCCGAGAAAAAGATGCGACCAGGTAGTGAAGCGCTTGGTGAAGGAATAGAAAAAAAGAATTGCCAGGGCCAGCGGTGCGAGTTTGAGAGCCAAAAGATTCAGCTGCCACGCCGCAAGAAAGAAAATAGCGACCGCGATCAGCGTGAAGGTCCACGCGAAAGGCACGGAGAGCAATCCGGTGGCCAGCGCGCGCTGCCTGGTGCGCGGATTTTCGCGATCATAGCGCAGGTCCACGATGCGATTGACGGTCATGGCGGCGGAGCGGGCTGCGACCATAGCAACTACCACCCATGCGAGTTGAGGAAGCGTTGGCCAACCGTGATGGGTGGCTCGCGCGCCGAGTAGCGCTCCCGTCAGCGCGAACGGCAGGGCAAACACGGAATGCTCGAATTTGATCATTTCGAGCACGATTTTGATGCGGTTGGGTCTTTTCACAGTGGGAACGATGCCGGGTGCTAATTCCGTCGCCAAAATCAAGCCTCTGCTTTTTCGCTGCCACGGCGGAAATGCCTAGCCGTGGCTAAATCATGGGCAATTTGCGGATACGTTCAGTGTCGCAATGGGGTTGGGGCAAGTCAAGATTGGGAGTGCTGTACGTCGCCACGGTGTGCAAAGGGACTCGACGTTATACTCTAGATTCCCGGCGGAAGGAGAGCCCGATGGCGAGCGCCCTGGCGAGCGCGGTACCAATGGAAACAGTTGTGGAGTTCATTAAACGGATCAATGCGGGAAATGTGGACAGGTTGTGCGAGCTCATGACCGAAGATCACGTATTTCAGGACGCGCTGGGAAAACGGTTTATTGGGCGCGAGACTTTGCGGGGCGGTTGGAAGATGTATTACTCGCAGGTTTCGGATTACAAGATACGCGGCGAGCAATTTTTCGTGGATAAGAATCTTGTGGCGGTGTTTGGTACCGCTAGCGGCACGAGCAAGCGCGATGGCAAATTGTCGAATGACGGCTTTTGGGAGATACCGGCGGCGTGGAAAGCTACCGTCCGCGACGGGCTGATTGCCGAGTGGTGCGTGTATGCGGAATCTTCGCGCGCGTGAAGATCTGTTTGAGCCTCGTTGATAAAAAGAAAAAATCGTTATGACCGAATCTGACCTGCTGCAGTTGCTTGATGAAGTGCGCTCCGGGGTGCTGGCTCCCAGGAAAGCCATGGAGCGGCTGAAACTGCTGCCGTTTGAAGATCTGGATTTTGCCAAGGTGGACCATCACCGCGCATTGCGACAGGGATTCGCGGAAGTCGTTTTTGGGAAAGGCAAGACCGCGGCGCAGGTGTCGGAAATAGTCACGGCGCTGCTAGGGCGAAAGCCTGGGCGACAAAATATTCTGGTGACGCGCGCGGATTCGAAGATGTTTGCCGCGGTGAAACGAGCTGCCGGTAAGAAAAATGAAGCTGTGAAGTTTCATCCGCTGTCCGGCGCGATTACCATCGAGCGCAACCAGAAAATATCCGGTAAGGGAACCATCGTCGTGGTTTCCGCGGGGACCAGCGACATTCCCGTGGCCGAAGAGGCGGTGCTTACCGCGCGTCTGATGGGTAATCGTGTGAAGCATCTTTATGATGTGGGCGTGGCGGGGATTCACCGGCTGTTGAAACACAGCGAAGAATTGATGCGCGCGCGTGTGATTATTTGCGTGGCGGGGATGGAAGGGGCGCTGCCGAGCGTGGTTGGAGGATTGGTGGCGGTGCCGGTGATTGCGGTGCCGACCAGCGTTGGTTATGGCGCGAGCTTTGGTGGAGTAGCGGCTTTGCTGGGGATGTTGAATAGTTGCGCGTCGAACGTGACGGTGGTGAATATTGATAATGGATTTGGCGCGGCGCGCGTTGCGAGCTGTATCAACCGACTGTGAGTTGAGTCGTCCAATAGCATTCGCAGAACCCCGACGCCTTGACTACGCAGTACTCCGCCACAAAAGGTACGAGAGAAATCACCATTCCGAAAAAGATGCCGATGTTTTCCCTTGAGAAGAGCCGACGTTTTCTTTTTTGTTTCATTATTTCATACAGGCTTTAGCAGGACCTTCATTACGCCGGGTTGCTGCGCGTATTGGATCGCGGCTGCGGCTTGGCTGAGTGGAAATGTGCGCGTGATGAGAGGGCGTGGGTCGACTTTTTTGGCGCGTAATAGCGCGATGGCTTTCGTGAAGGGCCCGCAGCGCGATCCGATCAGCGTGATTTCTTTCACCACCAGCGGCCAGGTTTCCACCGGGGCGACGCCGTGAAATGTGGACTTCAAGACTAGCGTACCGCGAGGCTCGGTCATGTGTTGCGCGAGAGCCAAGCCCGAAGGCGATCCGGTGGCTTCTACGACGAGAGCGAAATTATCTTTCACACGTTTTAAGTCCGAAGCGTCGCCGCGAACTATTTGTGTTTTGATACCGGCCGCAGCGGCCTGCCGCAATTTGTCTTTGTGCTTGCCATACATGACGACCCTTGGCAGCGCGGTGCCCAGGACGCGCGCGATTAATTGCGCAAGCTTGCCGTCGCCCAGGACGGCAGCGTTGCCAAATTGTTTTATGTTGATCTGCTCCAGGATTTCGCAGGCGGCCGCGAGGGGCTCGACGAATACGGCTTGCTCGTCGGTGATGGAATTGGGAATGAGACGAAGATTCTCAAGCGGCAACGCCAGATATTCGGCGAATGCGCCGTCGTGATTCACGATGCCGAGAACGGTGCGGCGCGCGCAATGAGTTGTGAGGCCGCGGCGGCAGAAGGCGCAGACAGGTCGGTAGTTGTATGCGGAACACGGAACGTTGATTTCGCCAGTGACGCGTTTGTCGAGCCATTTCGTTTTTTCTTTTGCGGAGATGCCATTAACGGCGGTGACTTCGCCGACAAATTCGTGGCCGGGAACTCCGCGAAAGGCGTGATAGCCGCGGAGAATCTCCACGTCGGTGTTGCAGATGCCGGCGAGGAGAACGCGTACGAGTGCCCAGCGGGGACGAAGTTTTGGGAGCGCTTTGTTTCGCGCGCCTAGTTTTTTATTTTTAACCGTGAAGGCAAGCATGGAGTGTTTTTTGAACTAATGATTGTGCACTAACTGAGGGCCGAGGCTAATGAGGTTGCCAGCAGCGGCTCTTGCTCCGGAAACACGGTGCGCAGATCAAGGATTACGCGACCTTCTTCGACGCGAGCGATAACGGAGACGCCGTTGTCCGGGCGCCGAAGGCGTTGTTCTAACTTGGCGGCAGCATACTTCTGGCTGGAGACGCGAATAACTTTTGAGGGTAGAGATTGGTCCGGTGTGGAACCTCCGCCGGCCAAAGAAAAGCCATCTGCAATTTCCATCTTGGCGTCAGAGGATGGCAACAGAGTATGCATGTGGCGCAGAAAAGTCTCCGCGCGCTGCTGTAGTTCTTGCGCGGTCATGCGAATCATGCGTTGCGCGGGGATTTCGTTCCACGCGGAGCGCAGGTAAGCATTAAGGGTAACCTCCAGCGCGGCGATGGTGAGCTTGTCGACGCGCAGCGCTCGAAACAAGGGATGGCGGCGCACGCGCTGCACTAAATCTTTCTTGCCCGCGATAATTCCGGCTTGCGGGCCGCCGAGGAGTTTATCGCCGCTGAACATCACCAGGGAAACGCCGGCCTCGATGCTGTGGCGTACGGTAGGCTCCGCGAAGCCGCTGCCCGAAAGATCAACGAGAGAGCCGGAGCCGAGGTCCTCCACCAGCGGCACGGAAGTGCGTTCGCTGAGCGCGGCGAGTTCGGCGAGCGAGGGCTTTTCGGCGAAGCCGCTAATTTTGAAATTGGAGGGATGCACGCGCAGCAGCACGCGGGTCTTCCCGTTGATGGCGGTTTCGTAGTCGCGCAGGCGCGTGCGGTTGGTGGTGCCGACTTCGCGAAGAATGGCGCCGCTTTGCGCCATGATTTCCGGGATGCGGAAGCCGTCGCCGATTTCGATCAGCTCGCCGCGAGAGACGACGACTTCGCCAGCCCTGGCTAAAGCCGCGAGAACGAGGAGAACGGCGGCCGCACAGTTGTTAACGACGATGGCGTCTTCCGCGCCGGCTAGACGCCCGAGCAGTTCGCCGGTGTGATCGTCGCGCTTGCCGCGAGCGCCGGATGCCAAGTTGTATTCGAGATTGCTGTATTGCGTGGCGGCATTTTTTATGGCCTCGACGACCGCGGTAGATAGAGGGGCGCGCCCCAGATTGGTGTGCAGGATTACGCCGGTAGCGTTGATCACCGGCTGCAGCGAGGGCTCGAGCATGCGGTCGGCTTCGGCAGCGATCAGTTCTTCGATGGAGTCAAAGTCGAGCGATGTGACGGTGACCGCTGGGTTGACGGATTGAGGTGCCGTGATTTGCGCGCGGACGGCACGCAACACCTCGCGGATCAACGCCACCAGCTGATCGCGATCCATGCGTTTTGCATACTCTGCCAAACACGGGCGCAACAGTAGTTCATCGATAGAGGGAATGCGCCGTAATTGCTCTGCCTGCTCCCGGGAGATGGCACGTTTCGTGACAGCGATCCGGTAGGCTCGATGTTTACGCGGTTTTCGGGCGTCCACGGCAGTATTTCAGCACAGGCCAGCGGTCCACGGCAATGGAAGCCAGGCTACGCCTGCGGTATTCGATTCGCACGAAACCCTGCGAGTAAGATTGACCGCAGCACAAGGTGCTTCTAGCATATTAGTTAGAGGGTGTCCCAGCGTGGCCGTAACGACCACCACCACGATTGACGAAGAATTGAATCAGTTCGAAAAAGACATCCGCCAATTGAAGATCGAGTATGAACAATATTTTGGCGGAGGACGAAAGCGGCCACCGACGGAAATTGAGTGGCGGCTCGAACTGATGGCGAAGCGCTATGCAGAGCGTAGCGGTGAGCTGAAGTTCGGGCAGCGCTTCCGGTACAACAACCTCTCCCAGACGTACGCAAAATACAAAGACGTTTTTCGCAAACGACTGCAGCAGAAGGAAGAAGGCAAAGTGTCGCGGCACTTTGGCTCGGCGGCCAAGAAGATTGAAGCGGAGCGCGCGGAAAAGCGTGCGGAATCGCGATCAAAGGCCGAGGCGGCCGCGGGGGCCGAGGACCGCGCGGAAAAGGCGCTGTTTCGCGTGGTGTGCTCCAGACCGGAGCAGGAGGCAGACAAGATTACCAAGCTGTATGAGGCGTTTTTGGAGGCCAAGCAAAAAGCGGGCGAGGATACCATCAAGTTTACGCGCTCGAATTTCCACGAATTTGTCATGAAAAAGACGAAAGATCTACAGAAAACCAAGAATTGCAAGGACGTCGAATATGTTGTGGAAGTTACCGAGGGGCACGTCAAGCTAAAAGCCCTCGTAAAGACTTAGTTCATTCCAAAACATTTTCGCAATTGCTGGATTCCTTCCTGATGTTTCCGTCCTACCCTGAAAGCCGTTACATATGGAGCGAGAAAAGAGCGAGTGAATTTGCCGCTCCGTTTTGCTTTCGCCAGTGTGCGGCGCTTACACTGTTGGCCGTTCGTATCGGGAGGAAGTACATGGCGGTGCAGCGCACGTTGATCAGCGTATTCGATAAGACTGGGATATTGGAGTTTGCAAAGCAGCTGGCCGCGCTGCGCATTGAAATTCTGTCTACGGGTGGCACGGCGAAATTGCTGCGCGATGCCGGAGTCGCGGTGAAAGATGTTTCGGAATTTACCGGTTGGCCGGAAATGCTGGGTGGACGCGTCAAGACGCTGCATCCGAAAGTGCATGGCGGGTTGTTATTCCGGCGCGGACATGCGGAAGATCAGAAGCAAGCGGCGGAACACGGAATTGCGCCCATCGATCTGGTGGTTGTGAATCTTTATCCCTTCGCGGAAACGGCCGCGAAAGCGGGACTGACCGCGGGAGAGTTAATCGAAAACATTGATATCGGTGGGCCCACGATGTTGCGGTCGGCGGCAAAGAATTTTGAAAGCGTGACAGTGGTGACCGATCCGGCGGATTATCCGCGTGTGGCTGCGGAATTGGAAGCGCAGCGGGAAACTTCGCTCGCGACGCGACTGGATTTGGCGCGCAAAGTTTTTGCGGCAACGTCGAGCTACGACGGCATGATAACCACCGAGCTGGAGCGGCTTTCCGCGAGAGCGCCATCGATTGAGTTGAGTGAGAAACAGCCTTTGCCGGAACGGTTGCACATTGCTTTGCGGCTGCAGCAACCGCTGCGCTATGGGGAAAATCCGCACCAGGCCGCAGGGCTATACGTTCCGGCGGGCAGCACGCCGCGCGGACTGGCATCGGCGAAGCAGTTGCAAGGCAAGGAGCTTTCCTACAATAATTTTGTTGATTTGGAAGCGGCGCGCAGTTTGGCGGGAGAATTCCCGCGGCCGGCCGCGGTGATTATCAAACACAATAATCCTTGCGGAGCGGCGGAGCAGGAGACGCTGCTGAATGCGTACCTGAAGGCCCTGGCGAGTGATCCGGTTTCCGCGTTCGGAGGCGTTCTGGCTTTCAACCGGGTGGTGGATGCCGCGACGGCCGAGGAGGTCGCCAAACTTTTCGTGGAGTGCATTGCCGCTCCGGGATTCGACGAAAAAGCGAAGAGCATTTTTGCCGCCAAGAAGAATTTGCGGTTGCTCGAACTTCCTGGGAACGGATTGGAGGCGGATCGGGAACTACAATTGAAGCGGATTCTGGGAGCCGTGCTGGTGCAGCAGCCGGACCTAGGAGAAATTAGTGAGTTGCGCACGGTTACTAAACGGGCGGCCTCCCCGGAAGAAATGAGCACGTTGCGATTTGCGTGGAAAGTTTCGAAACACGTGAAATCCAACGCCATTGTATTTGCGAAAGATGGCGCGACGCTCGGTGTGGGCGCGGGACAGATGAGCCGGGTGGATTCCGTGAAATTGGCGGTGATCAAGGCGCAAAGTTCGTTGCAGGATAGCGTGGTGGCCTCGGATGCGTTTTTTCCGTTTCCCGATGGCGTGGAGGAAGCAGCCCAGGCTGGGGCGACGGCGGTTATTCAGCCGGGCGGGTCGGTGCGCGACGCGGATGTGATAGCGGCGGCAGACCGCTTGGGAATGGCTATGGTCTTTACGGGCATGCGACATTTTTTGCACTGAGACGAGTTACGGCGGAAAGCTTGCTTATTCATTTCCAAAAATCTCGAACCGCCGACAAACGGCCTGATGCACTCAGAGCTTCGCAAAGTCAGGAAATTGGGGTTCCGCGACGGTCCGGTTCACCGACCGGAGTACTGGGCTTGTTTCGTGCAGCGCCTGGAAACGGGGCCGGGTTTCACTTTTGACCACGCTACAGGCCCATGGGATACTTTCTTTTTGGGGCATTCATGAACTCTCAACGAATGATTCTCGCGTTCTTGCTGGCCAGTGCCACGGGCGGCGCAAGCTTGTGTCAAACCGGAGGCCAACTGGCTTCACCGGCGGAAACGTCCCAAGACAAGAGCAACGTGCCGGCCGCGACCTACGATAAGCACATTACCGAGTCTTCTGGCCAGGTGGCCAAGACTCCTACTCGCGCGGACGCCTATTACAACTACACGATGGGCCACATCTTCGAGCAGCAGTACGAGTCCACCAGCAAACCCGAGTATGCCACGCAGGCTATCGAAGCCTACAAAAAAGCTTACGCGCTCGATCCTAAGTCTCCGGTGATTGGCGAACGGCTTGCCGAAATGTATTGGAAGGCGCAGCGCACCCACGAAGCGGTAACGGAAGCGCAGGCGTTGTTGAAGCGCGATCCGAATGACATCCAGTCGCGGCGGCTGCTGGGCAGGATTTATCTGCGCAGTCTGGGTGATTTCAGCGTGGGCAACGGGCAATCCGAGATTGTGGAACGCGCGATCGAGCAGTACGCGGAAATTTACCGATTGGATCCGGGCGACGCTGAATCGGCACTATGGCTGGCGCGACTTTACCGCTTGCGCAACGAGCACGACAAGGCCGAAGCGGTTTTGCGCGGCATGTTGAAAGAAGATCCAGAGAACGAGCCGGCCATTGAGCAGTTGACGCAACTGCTGCTGGATGAAGGTAAGGCTCCGGAAGCGATTGCGCTGCTTGAAGAAGTCACGCGACGGTCGCCATCACCGGCCATGCTCGATTTGCTCGGCGATGCGTACACGCAATCGCACGACTTGCCTAAAGCCGAAATTGCCTATCGCAAGGCCACGGAGCTGGATCCTTCCGAACTGAGCCACCAACGCGGGCTGGGTCAGACTTTGATGGCGGAAGAAAAATATTCCGACGCGCTGGCGGTTTATCAGAAATTGACGGATTTGATGCCGGATGACGCAGACGTGTATTTGCGCATGGCCCAGATTTACCGCGAGCTGCATGACTTGGGCAAGGCCGAAGATAACCTGGTGAAAGCGCGGCAGTACGCTCCGGGCAGTTTGGAAGTGATGTACAACGAGGCGATGCTGTATCAGGCGCAGGGGCGAAATGAGGATGCCATTCGCGTGTTGTCGGACGCGGTCACGGGCATCAAAGCGCAGCCGGCGGGCGCGCCTTCGAGGGCACGTTCGCTCGCGATTTTGTACCAACAATTGGGCCAACTGTATCGCGACACACAGAATTATCAGGCGGCTATCTATACCTACCAGGAACTTGGGCGGCTTGGTGAAGAAGAGGATCGACGCGCGCGCTTGTTGATGATGGATATTTATCGCGCGGCGAAGGATTTGCCGAAAGCGCTGCAAACGGGCAAGGATGCGGTGGCCAAATATCCGGGTGACATGTCGCTGCGTTCGAGTGAAGCGCTGTTGCTGGGCGAGAGTGGGCAGACTGACGACGGCGTGAAGATGCTGCGCACGCAACTCAGCGGGAAGCCGGGTGACCGCGAAGTTTATCTGAACATCGCGCAGGTATATGAGCGTGGGCGGCGTTACAAGGAAGCGGAAGAAGCGGCGAAGGCTGCGGAGGTTTTGCCGGGGCAGCCGCGTGATAACGAGATGGTGTGGTTTTTGCTAGGCGCTATTTATGAACGGCAAAAGTTTTTTGATCGCGCGGAAGAGCAGTTCAAGAAAGTATTGGCGGTCAATCCGCGCAATGCGCCGGTATTGAATTATTACGGATACATGCTGGGCGATCTGGGGATTCGACTGGACGAAGCGGAAGCTCTGGTGCGGCGTGCGTTGAAGGAAGAGCCTTTTAGCGGCGCTTATCTCGACAGCCTTGGTTGGATTTATTTGAAGGAAAATAAGTTGGGCGAATCGGAAGTCGCGCTTCGCAAAGCCCTGGAGCATGAAAGCCATGATGCGACCATTCATTCGCATCTGGGCGATCTCTATGCCAAGACCGGGCGCCCGGAGATGGCGGCCTCGGAATGGGAAAAGTCGCTAGCGGAGTGGAAGCATTCCCTGCCCGCGGACGTCGAGAACGATAAAATCGCGGAACTGGAAAAGAAGCTCTCGCAAATGAAGCACCGCGTCGCGCAAAAATCCTCTGCGCAAGAGACCAAGCCCCAATAAGGCGCATGCGCGAAGTACGCATTCCGTCCTTTGCAAAAATTAATCTGCGCCTTGACATCCTGGGGAAACGTGCTGACGGTTATCACGAATTACGCACGATTTTTCAGACCGTGTCGCTGCACGATGAATTGTGTCTGCGCGCCAGCAAGAGCAGCGAAATCTCGTTGACGATTCACGGAAACGACGAGCTTGCGCGCGAGCCGGTGAAAAAGAATCTCGCGTACCGGGCCGTGGAGGTTTTGCGGCGTGAACTGAAGATTCGCGGCGGTGTCGAACTGGAATTGCGGAAGACGATTCCGTCGGGCGGCGGATTGGGCGGCGGCTCCAGCAACGCAGCAGCGGCGCTGTTCGGGTACCTGCAATTGATCGGCCGTAAGCTGCCTATGGCGGTTTTGCTAGAGTTGGCGGCGTCGCTGGGCGCGGATGTGCCCATATTTTTATTTGGCGGACGCGCGCTGGGAGTGGGAATAGGCGATGAGATTTACCCGCTGCCTGATATTAAGAAGCTGGCGCTGCTGATTGTTGCGCCACGAGATATTCGTGTGCTGACGCCGGAGGCGTTTCGCTGGCTCAACGCGCCTCTGCGCAACGCTGCTACGTTGACAAAACTGGCTGCAGACCCTAAACTTTGGGAGTTCTGTGCTCTGTCCTGGAGCGCGCAGGGGAACGGCCTTTCTAACGATTTTGAGAAGCCAGTTTTCAAGCGCTATAACCGGCTGGATCAAATCAAGCGGGTTTTGCTTCAAAAGGGAGCTGCAGAAGCCTCGTTGGCGGGTAGCGGTTCGGCGGTGTTTGGAGTGTTCCCGAGCCCAACGATGGCGCGCCGAGCCGCTGTTGGGTTTCCGCACGACTTGACCTTCGTTTGCGAGACAATTTCGCGCGACAGGTATCTCCGCGCTGTGAAAAGCGCGCGTGTCGTTCGTTGAGCCGCAGCGTCCGCCGTGTCCATCAATGATTTAAGATTGAACGTTTAGAAAAGGCTCCGGCACGAGCCTACCCTTTGCAAAAGCCGCAAAGGGTAGGCCACCCGAGAGCAAGAGAAATGCAGGAGCGCGCGCTTCGTGGATGACGACCGCTTCAAAATATTTTCGGGCACCGCCCATGTGCCACTGGCCGAAAGTATTTGCCGCAATCTGAATGTGTCGATCGGTAAGGCGTTGCTGGGGCGTTTCAGCGACGGCGAGATTTATTTTCAGATTCTGGAAAATGTACGCGGCGCGGATGTTTTCGTGGTGCAGCCGTGTTGTTATCCGGTGGATAACCATCTGCTGGAGTTGCTGCTCATGATCGACGCATTCAAGCGGGCGTCGGCGTGGAGAATTACCGCGGTGCTGCCGTATTACTGCTACGCGCGGCAAGACCGGAAGGACAAGCCGCGAGTACCGATTTCCGCGAAGCTGGTGGCCGACTTATTGGAGACGGCGGGGGCCAGTCGGGCGTTGACGCTGGATCTGCACGCACCGCAGATTCAGGGCTATTTCGACGTGCCGGTGGACCATTTATACGGCTCGCCAGTGTTGGTCGAATATTTCCGGCAGATGCATTTGCCGGATTTGACGGTGGTGTCGCCGGATGCGGGCGGCGTGGAGCGCGCGCGATCGTTCGCAAAGAAGTTGGGAGCGCCGCTCGCGATCGTGGATAAACGGCGCGTGGATGTGGACGTCAGCGAAGTGATGAACCTAATCGGAGATGTTCGCGGGCGGAGCACTTTGATCGTGGACGATATTATAGATACCGCGGGGACGCTGGTGAAAACGGCCGAAGCGCTGGTGCGCGAAGGGTCGACGCAGGTGTTTGCAGCGGCTACGCACGCGGTGCTTTCGGGCCCAGCGGTGGAGCGCATCGAAAAGTCGTGCATTCGCGAGGTGGTAGCTACTGATTCTGTGCCACTGGGCGAAGAGGCGAAGAAATTAAAGAAACTGAAAGTATTGAGCGTGGCGGATTTGCTGGCGCGCGGGATTCGCTCGATTCACGAAGAGACATCGATTAGCGAATTGTTTATTTGAGTTTTGCAGGACATTGTCGCAGAACCGATTTATAAATGGGATTGCATAGCAGCATGAGGGAAGGAAATTAAGATGGCTCAAGAGAAAATTGTTGTGGAAGCGGCTGCCCGCGCCAAGCGAGGCAAGAATGAAGCGCGCCGATTGCGAGCGACGGGTAAGGTGCCTGCGGTGTTATACGGCGGCAAAGGTAATGCCATCACCCTGGCGTTAAATGCGAAGCAACTGGGCGCGATATTCCGTTCCGAGAGCGGGCACAACACTTTGTTTCAAGTGGACCTGAGCGGTAAGCACGAACCGGCGATTTTAAAGGATTGGCTGGTGGATCCGGTCACGGGAAACCTGCTGCATGTGGACCTGCTGCGCGTGGCCATGGATGTGCGCATGCGGGTAAAAGTTCCGGTGCATACCTTTGGCGAGCCTGCCGGTGTGAAACAGCAAGGTGGCGTGTTTGAAATCGTGACGCGCGAAGTGGAAATCGAATGTTTGCCGGCGGAAATTCCGACGGAATTTAGGGCGGACGTGAGCGGCTTGATGCTGGGGCAGCAGTTGCGCGCCGGCGAGCTGCCCATTCCTCCCAACATGAAGCTGGTTACCGATCCGGACCGCGTACTGGCGCACGTTGTGGCGCTTCGCGTCGAAGAAGAGAAGCCCGTGGATGCGGTGGCCGCGGATGCTGCCGCACCTGCGGAGCCGGAAGTCATCAAGAAGGGCAAGAAGGAAGTGGAAGGCGAAGAGGGCGAGGAAGAAGTCAAGCCCAAGGCCGCGGAGAAGAGCGACAAGGGCGAGAAAAAGAAGTAACACGCGGCGGCTAGCGCTGCTTGTTCTGGTCCACATGAGCTGCGGAACGATTCACGAAATGCTTTGCGGGAAATGCGGAGTGTATGCGGCTGATTGTTGGACTTGGCAATCCCGATCCGGAGTATCAGTGGACGCCGCACAATCTGGGATTCATGGCGTTAGACGAGCTGGCGAATCGAAACGGGATTCGCGTATCGCGGCCGGAAGGCAAGGCGCTGGTCGGGCGGGGAAAGCTGGCGGGAGAAGATGTGCTGCTGGCGAAGCCGCAAACGTACATGAATCTGAGCGGCATTTCGGTGCGCGAGCTGCTGGAAAAGTACGAGCTGGGTCCGAGCGATTTGCTGGTGATGTGGGACGAAGCACAGTTGCCGATGGGCACGATTCGCATCAGCGGCGAGGGCAGCGCGGGTAGCCACAACGGTGCGATGTCGGTGATCGGGTCGTTGGGGACGCCAGTGTTTGCGCGATTGAGGCTTGGTTGCGCGCCAGAACATGAGGTGAGCAGCCGCAAAGAATACGTGCTGAGGCCCATGCGCAAGGCGGAATTGGAAGTCGCGGCGGAGATGATCGCGGAAGCGGCCGACGCGGTGGAAATGATCGTGGCGCAGGGAATCGATACGGCCATGAACAAGTACAACCGGCGAAAGGAACCGCCGGCGGAAGAAACGCAAACGGATAAATGAGTTTGCCGGGCGGGTGCCCGGAGACAAGAGAAACGAGGGCAACATGGAAGAGCGGCTATACGATTTGATTTTTATTGCGCGGCCGGCGACTGCGGAAGAGGACGTGAAGAAAGTGCTTTCGGTTATCGAGCACACCTGCACCGAAAAGGGCGGGAAGGTCGAGAAGGCGGAAACCTGGGGCACGCGCAAGCTGGCGTACAAAGTGGCCAAGCATCGCGAAGGCATGTACTACTACCAGCAGATTCGCACCTCTCATCCGGATTTGATCGCGGAACTGGAGCGGCGTTTGCGGGTGCAGGATACGGTCATCAAGTATCAGACGGTGCGGCTGGATGAAGATTTGAAGCGGCAGAAGAAGCTTATGGACCGGCGCGACAAGCGCACCGCGCGGCGTCCACGCCGTGCCACGACTCCTGCTGCTCCGTCAGCGCCATCGGCGCCGCCGGCTGCACCGGAGCATAGCGCTCCCGCAAGCTAGTTTTGAATTGATCGGGCTGCGCTTTTTTAGAGATCGGGTTGAGGCTGAGAAAATTTAATTGAGATTGCTTTTGCGGTTCAAGTGAAAGGGTGGCGGGTATGGCAGAGGAACAGAAACAGGCAACAGCGCCGAGCGCACCTCCGCGGCGTGATGGCGGTGGCGGCCACGGTGGCGGACACAGTGGCGGAGGCCACAGTGGTGGCAGTCATGGCGGGCCGCGGCGTGAAGGCGGCGGGCCGGGCGGGGCTGGTCCAGGCGGACCGCGTCGTGGGAAGCGCCAATATTTTCGTAAGAAGAAGGTCTGCAAGTTCTGCGTGGAGAAGATGGACTTCATCGATTACAAGCGCGCGGATATTCTGTCGCAGTTTGTGCAGGAACGCGGCAAGATTCTGCCCCGGCGCATGACCGGGGTGTGCTCGCGGCACCAGCGGTGGCTGGGCGTGGCGATCAAGCGGGCGAGAAATATCGCGTTGCTGCCGTTCGCGGGAAGCGCGGCGGGGACGCAGCAGCCTCGCGCAGTGGTAGCGCCGGCGGCTGGAGCTCCGTCCGGAACGTCGGCCGGTAGTCATGGCGCGGCGCCGGCAGCTGCGGCGACACCGGCGGCCACGGGAACATCCTCAGTTGGGGCACCGACAGAAGTTTCCAACGCATAAGATTTAAGAATCGCGATCAGATCAGTACAAGGGACGGGAGCGAAGAGGAAAGAGCATATGCAAATTATCCTTCAGGAAGATATCGAAAAGCTGGGGCACCGTGGCGATGTTGTGACCGTGAAGCCCGGCTACGCGCGAAATTTTTTGCTGCCTCGCAAACTGGCGGTGGAGGCCAGCGCGGGGAATTTGAAGGCCATTGAAAAGATTCGCGGTTCGCTTGCGAAAAAGACGGCCACGGAAATGGAAGCGGCGCAGAAGCAAGCTGCGGCGCTGAATGGCGTGGAGCTAAGCTTTACACGCAAGACCGGCGAGAACGATCAGCTATTCGGCTCGGTAACCACTGGCGACATTGCTGACGCGCTTGAAAGCAAGGGCTTCAAGATCGATAAGCGGCAGATTCAGACGGCGGAACCGATCAAAGCGCTGGGAGATTTCCGCGCGACGGTGAAAGTTTTCCGGGATATCACCGCCGAAGTGAAAGTGCAGGTGCAGAAGGAAGGGCAGCAGGCGTAAATTATTTTTAGTTTCACGCGTTAAGAGGCACATTTAGATGTGCCTCTTTTTTTGTGTTGATAGGAAAAAAGTTTTGCGCAACAAGATTCTTTGATCGAAAAAGTTTTGCACAAACTTTTCGCGGCTATGCACAGGTTGAGATTGGATTGATGGTTGACGACGGTTTCAGTTCAGCACACAATGCGTTTCATAAAAATAGTTCGATTCGATGCAAGCCCGATCGAGTCGTAAGCGTTCACCAATTATAAAATTTCTTTCCCTTGCCCTCGGGCCGGGAACATGCTACAAATTCGCCTAGGCGAAGACAAAGCGAAACACGAGGTGTGCCCGAGTTATGGCTGTTGATAGCACCCTAGAGAGACCGCTGCCAAGCAATCTGGACGCCGAGCGCTCCGTTCTGGGCGCCATTTTGCTGGATAACAACGCGCTCAATCCCGCCGTCGAGCATTTACGTCCCGAAGATTTCTTCATGGAACAGCATCGCCGCGTGTTTACGCAGATGATTGCATTGGGCGAGAGCCAGCAGGCCATTGACCTCGTTACGCTGACGGAAGAACTGCATCGGCGCGGCGATCTGGAAGCTTCAGGTGGCGCGCCGTACCTGGCGGCGCTGGCCGACGGCATGCCGCGGGTTTCGAACGTGGAGCACTACGCGCGCATCGTGAAAGAAAAAGCGATGCTGCGGAATCTGATTCACGCTACGCACAATATTCAGCAGCGCGCGTTTGAAGGGGAGGATGGCGCCGACGCCATTCTGGATAACGCGGAATCCTCGATTTTTGCGCTGGCGGAAGATCGCGTGCGCGCCGGGTTGATTCCGGTGAAGGACATCGTTCGTGACAATTTCGAGCGCCTCGAAAGAATTTTTCGCGAAGGTAAAAGCATCACCGGGGTGGCTACCGGATACGGCGAGCTGGATAAGCTGACCTCCGGGTTGCAGCCGTCGGAATTGCTGATTCTTGCGGCGCGGCCATCGCAAGGAAAGACCGCGTTGGCGTTGAACCTGGCGGAAAATATTTCCATTCGCGCGGGGCATCCGGCGGCGATCTTCAGTCTGGAAATGTCCAAAGAATCGCTATTACAGCGCCTGGTGGCTTCGGTGGCGCAGATTGACGCGCACAAATTCCGCACCGGGCATTTGAGCAAGGAAGATTGGCGGCGCATGACCGAGGCGCTGGGAGTAATTTCCGCCGCGCCACTGTGGATTGACGATGCAGGGTCCATCAGCGTGCTGGAGATCGGAGCGAAGGCGCGGCGGCTGAAGCGGGACAAGGGGCTTTCGCTGTTGATTGTGGATTATCTGCAGCTCATCACCGCGCGGGGACGCTTCTCCAATCGCAATGAAGAAGTGGCCAGCATTTCGCGCGCGCTGAAGGGGCTGGCGAAGGAGTTGCAGATTCCGGTGCTGGTGCTTAGCCAGTTGACGCGCGCGCCGGAACGCGATGATCGCGGGCCGCAGCTTTCCGATTTGCGCGAGTCGGGCGCCATCGAGCAGGACGCTGACGTGGTCATGTTCATCTACCGGCCGCACTTTTTTAAGCAGGGAGCTACTCCAGAAGAGCGGGAAGAGACGGAGCTCAAGATTGCCAAGCAGCGTAACGGACCAACGGAAAGCGTGAAATTTGTGTTTCGCAGCCGGCTTACGCGCTTTGAAGAGGCCGCGCCGGATGCGTTTTCGCAATTCGCAGCAGACGATATGTAGATCGTTACGTTTTGTTATGTAAGGGTGGACACGGCGCGGCCTGCGAGCCACGCTTATGGATACGATTGCGACGCAAGCGTTGGAGTAGCCTGTTCTGACCTGAAACTGCAAGCCCTTTCCGCATATCGCGTTAGCTACACTCCTTCCCGCCTCCCTCTCTTCTTGGTCGACCGGTATCCAGCGTGCCTGTACATAGGTGCAGTTGCCCACTGTTGTCATTCACGTGGCAATTTTCAGGCGTACAGCCGCCGCTGCCGCGTGGATGACGTAAACTGATTTTCCCTGGAATAAACATGGCGCGAGCACGGAAAAATCCCACGACCCTGAATATGCGACCCGTTTGGGCGGATGTTTCGCTGCCGGCACTCATACACAATTTCGAGTCGATTCGCGCCTACGTGAATCCGGGAAGTGAAAAGCGGCGTACGCCGCGGCAAGTGCTGTGCATCGTGAAAGGCAACGGGTACGGCCATGGCGGGCCGCCCGTGAGCAAAGCCCTGGAAAAGGCCGGGGCGGACTGGTTTGGCGTGACCTGCACGGAAGAAGGGATCGCGCTACGCGAGGCTGGCGTGCGCAAACCAATTTTGATCCTGACCAGCTTTGTGCCGGGCGAAGAAAAGCGATTGCTGGAACACGATTTGACCGCGGTGATTCACCGCTGCGAACAATTATCGCAACTGGAAAGCGCTGCGGCCCGTCGCGGTAAGAAAAAAATTTCGTTTCACCTGAAAATCGATTCGGGAATGAATCGGTTGGGCATAGTTCCGTCGAGCGTGGATTGCTTTGCGCGGCAACTGGCTAAGTCGCGACACTTGCAGTTGAGCGGCGTGATGACGCATTTTGCCTCTTCGGAAGCGTTTTCCGATACGGTGGCGGGGCGGCAAACCCGCGAGCAAGAAGAACGGTTTTATGCGGCTGTGGAGCGCTTGCGCGCGCTGGGAATCGATCCTGGAATCATTCATCTGGCAAATAGCGCAGCAATCGTGACGCGCCCGGAAACGTGGGCAGACATGGTGCGCCCGGGCGCGATTCTGTACGGCTACCACCCTGGATACGAGCCCGTGGAGCAGCGCCTGGAAATCGAGAAACGACTGCCACTAGAGGCAGTGATGAGTTTGCGCGCGCGGATTATCAGCTTGCGTGACGTGCCCGCGGGCGCAGGTGTTGGTTATGGATCAAGTTTTGTAGCACAGCAGCCTTCGCGGATCGGCGTACTTGCAGCAGGATATGGAGACGGCATTCATCGCGGGCTGAGCAACCGGGGTAAGGTGCTGATTCACGGAACCCTCGCACCCATGGTTGGAATTATTTCGATGGACGTCACCATGATCGATGTTACGGCGGTGCCGGGAGTTGAGATTGGCGACACCGCAACAATTTATGGAACGGACGGAAAATTCAGTCATCCGGCGCATCTGGTGGCACGTAGTGTCGGAACGGTTACCTCCGATCTGTTGTGCGCGGTAAGCCAGCGTGTTCCGCGTTTTTACCTGCCCTAATTCATATATTTAGTTGATTGACAATTCCTATCACTAGTTGGTAATGTGCCGGATCGTTGCAGTTGGTATCATGAATAGGTATTTTCTTATCATTCATGCGGATTTCCTATCGGGGCGATTAAGATTTTTCGGCGCCAGAGGATGGATATCACCTTGACCTGTTACGAACGACGGGGTATATAAGCGCTACTGATTCGCGGTAGGGGCTACGGCAGAGTAGATCTGAGGTCCTAGCGTTCGCGGACCGAGTTAGACGTTTGGTGGAATGTTTTTTCACAACTATTTCGCATGAATCGAAAAACTCCAGGCACCAGACCGCGTTCGACACTTTCATCAGTTACGCCAGTTACGGCACCAATACGGGCCGCCGATAACCGCGCAGCTCCGCAAATTGACTCCGCAGGGGCCGTTGATCTAGCGGACGCTTCCCAAACAAAACCATCGACGCATTGGGAATTTTGGATTTTACGCGGCTTGTTTACCGTGTTGATCGGAGTGCTTTGCTATGCCTTCGCGCCGTCTGGGCTGCGCGGCAGCGCTGCGGGAGTTGGTTTGCTGCTGGCGCTGGTTATCGTGCTTGCGGAATACCGGCTGGCGTACGCGAGCATTGGCGGATTGATTGGCGGAGCCTGCGGAGCCCTAGCGGGAATGAGTGCGGCGTTGTTGCTGACGCTGATCATTTCGCGCACCTCGCAGCCACCTTCCACCAAGACGTTTCTGGATTTCATCTCCCTGTTGGCCTTCAGTTATCTGGGGATGGTGACGGGCTTTCGTTGCGGTGAGCACTGGCGTGTTCCGCGGCGCAAAGCGAAAGCGAGCAGCGAAAGTCCCGCAAACGAGTTGATGAAATTACTAGATACCAGCGTGCTTATCGACGGTCGCATCGCCGAGATTTGCGAAGCACAATTTCTGGACGGGGTGCTGGCGGTGCCGCAATTTGTGCTGCATGAATTGCAGCTGGTGGCCGATTCTTCCGATCCGTTGAAGCGGCAACGAGGGCGGCGCGGGCTGGAAGTGCTGCAGCGAATTCAGAAAATGCCGCAGGTGGAAGTGCGGGTGGTGGATGACGATTTTCCGCACACCGCTGATGTGGACCACAAGCTGATTGAACTGGCGCGGCGCACCGGCGCGAAAATCGTAACGAATGATTTTAATTTGAACAAAGTGGCCACGCTGCAGGGATTTTCCGTGCTTAACGTGAATGAGCTTGCCAATGCGCTGAAGCCGGCAGTGCTGCCGGGCGAAACGATGCATGTGCTTATTCAACGCGAGGGCAAAGAAGCCATGCAGGGAGTGGCGTATTTGAGCGACGGTACCATGGTGGTAGTCGACGGCGCGCGCCGCATGATCAATAAAAGTGTGGATATTATCGTGACCTCGGTGCACCAGACGACCGCAGGCAAGATGATTTTTGGCCGGGTTGATGAACGTGTCGAGCCGGCCGGTCCTTATACGCGGGCCGCAGCGGCGGGGCGCGGGGTCAGCGGTAATTCGACGCCATCGTACAGCACGGGGTCCAGCGCCGCGCGAGAAGAGGAAAATAATCGCACCACTGATGCCCAGGATAGCGATAATCGAGCCGGTGACCAGAATTCATCGGGGATGCCCCCACAAACGGAAGGCGAATAGTGCGTAGTTAGCGAGAAGCGCCAAAGAACCCCGCAACTTTCCACTCGGTATATAATTATCCGTTCATCGGATGTTCATCGGATAGACGGGCCACACACTTTCAAACGATAAAATGGGACGAATCACTGCCATTCTTCCGGCTTCGGGGCTGGGCACGCGCATGGGCGCGGAGACGCCGAAGCAATTTCTGGAACTCGACGGAACGCCAATTGTCATTCACAGTTTGCGGCGGATTGCGGCATGCCCGCTGGTCACGGAAATTATTGTGGCTACGCGCGCTGATGTAATGGAGTCGCTGCACAACAGGATTCGCGCGGAAAAGTTTACGCAATCTGTGCGGATGGTGCGCGGCGGAGATTCGCGGCAGGATTCCGTGGCGCAAGCTCTGCGCGAAGTGCCTGCGGATACTGAAATTATTTTGGTGCACGATGCGGTGCGGCCTTTTGTTACTGTAGACCAAATCACGCGGGTTATCGAAGAAGCGCGGAAATGTGAAGCGGCAATCCTAGGCATTCCTGCGATGGATACGGTCAAGGAAGTGAAGCGGGCCAGTTTGCCGGAAGATGTAGCGCTGATTATCGGGACGATTCCGCGTGAGCGGGTGGTGCTGGCGCAAACGCCGCAGGCGTTTGCGGCGAAACTTCTGAAAGAAGCGTTTGCGCGTGCGGAGGCCGACGGAGTGAATGCTTCGGACGAAGCCGGGTTGGTGGAACGCCTTGGTCACGACGTGCACGTGGTGTTGGGGTCGGAGCGAAATATTAAGATTACGAGACCGGCGGATATGGAACTGGCGCGGTTTTACCTGGAACGTGAGCGCAACAAAAAGTGAGCGTACGCTGCGGCATTGGCTATGACCTGCACCGGCTGGAAGCGGGGCGCAAACTAATTATCGGCGGGCTCGAAGTGCCTTTTGATAAAGGTCCGGCCGGACATTCGGACGGCGATGTTCTGGCGCACGCGCTTTGCGACGCACTTTTGGGGGCGGCGGGGTTGGGTGATATTGGCACGCATTTTCCGGATACTGACCCAAAGTGGAAGGGCGCTGACAGCATGCAGTTTTTGGAGCACGCGGCGCGGCTACTAGACGATAAGGAATTCTCGATCGAGCATATCGATGCGGTGGTGATTCTCGAAAGACCTAAACTGGGCCCACATTTTCCGAAGATGCGCTTGGCGCTGGCGAAGGCGCTCAGGGTGACGGCGGACCGCATTCACTTGAAGGCCAAAACGAATGAAGGCGTTGATGCGGTCGGGCGTGGTGAGGCGATTGCCGCTTATGTGGTGGCGACGCTGGAGACCATTTGACGGCTTTATTTGTGAAGAAACTTTCTTAATCATTTGCTGTTTCCACCGCCAACATTTTTCTGCGGTAGGCTTCCTGCCACATGACTTCTGAACGGCGAACGCGGGATTCGGTTGCTGCGCCTAATCTTTTTACTGGCGCCCACGTCGCGGAGATACTTCGCGAGCGTGGATGGACGGTGGGCGAAGAGTCTTCTCCCGAGTTGCAGTCGTGGTGTGAACGCGCGGCGGGCATGCTTGGATCACACGTGGCTGATCGCGCCGCTCTCAGCGACCTTGTTGAATTGATCTTCCACTATGACGCGGAGAAAGTGCTGGAGCTAGTTGAAAGCCATGCAGTGCTGGCGCGTTATGGGGCCAGAGAAGTGGTGAGGCGGCTGGCACTTTTGCTGCTGGATAATGGCCCGCTGAATTCGGAACGATTTAAGGAAATAATCACGATCATGAAAGAAGGTTCGGACTTGCGGAGCCGGGATTTGTTTCATCCGATTCGCCTGGCATTGGCCGGCAAGGCGGGCGAGGGAGAACTGGATCGGGTGATTTTGCTGATTGACGAGGCTGCGGCGTTGCCCTTTGCGGTGCCGGTGAAACCTGCACGTGCACGGATACTAGAGTTTTGTTCCGCGCTTGATTAAAAATGTCGATCTGTGAATTTTGGTTGAGTTTTTCTATACACTGTCTGCTCGCATGAGTCCTCTGATTGACCGGTTGACGGGTATTAACGCGGTGCGCGAAGCGCTGCAAGCGGGCGGCGCGATTGATCGCGTGGTCATTGCGCGGGGGCGGCAGGACACTCGTACGGAAGAGATCGTGCAATTAGCGCGCGGGCGCGGGATCCCGGTGCGATTTGAGGATCGCAGCCAAATCGACCGACTCGCGAACACCAAAGATCATCAAGGAGTGGTGGCGTTAGCGGCGGCGCGGGCCGCGGGATCGCTCGAGGATATTCTCGCGCATGCGACGAGCGGCGGGCACGGCGGGTTGATTGTGTTGCTCGATGGAGTGGAAGATCCACACAATCTGGGCGCCATCATACGCACGGCGTTGGCGGCGGGCGCGCAGGGCGTGGTGATACCGGAGCGGCGGGCGGTGGGCTTGACGGACACGGTGGCACGCGCATCGGCCGGGGCGTTGGCGCATTTGCCGATTGCGAGGATTACGAACCTGGCGCGCGCGATGGAAGAACTGAAGAAAGCCGGTTATTGGCTCGTCGGGCTGGATGAGACCGCGGACAAGACATATACGCAGGTGGATTACACTTCGCCGGTGGGGATTGTTTTAGGAGGAGAGGGCAAAGGCTTGCATGAGTTGACGCGCAAGCGCTGCGACTTTGTGGTTTCGCTGCCGACCAGCGGGCCGGTGAGATCGCTGAATGTGTCGGTAGCGGCAGGCGTGGTTTTGTTTGAGGCGCTGCGGCAGCGGGCGGCGAAAGGGAAGTAATTATTTATCGTATTGGATCAACGAAAAAACATCGAGGCCCGCGAGTTTGGAGCGGCCCTTCAGGAATGTTAGCTCTACGGCGAAGGCCAAGCCTTCTACTTTTCCACCCAATTGCTGAATGAGTTTGGCGGTGGCTGTGGCGGTGCCGCCGGTGGCCAGCAAATCATCACAGATAATGACGCGGTCGCCGGGCTTGATAGCGTCTTCATGGATTTCCAGTGTGTCGGTGCCGTATTCCAAGGAGTAGGAGACGCTGGCGCATTTCGCGGGGAGTTTTTTGGGTTTGCGCACGGGAACGAACCCGGCGTTGAGGCGATAGGCTAATGCGGGAGCAAAAATAAAACCGCGGGCTTCGATGCCGACGACGACATCGATGGTGTGGCCATTGTAGTGTTCGCACAAGCGATCGATAAGCGTGTGAAAACCGCGCTTATCTTTCAGCAGAGTGGTCAAGTCGTAGAACAGGATTCCCGGCTTCGGATAGTCGGGCACTTCGCGGATAAGCTTTTTTAATTCGTCCATTCAACGGCTCCTATGGTCGTGGCGGTTTTAATGAGGCAACACTGCAGCGGGCGGCTCGTTAAACGTTCATGGGTCAATCGCCGTGGCCAATTACAAATACCTGGTCGTACTGTGGATCGGGTGAGGCAAGTTCTTCACGGACTTCTGTGACGTTGGAAAAGCGCGGGCCGCGTTCAAGCAAAGTGCGCAGCTCGCGAAGCTGTTGCGGCGTGCCCATCACGAACACTTCCACGCGGCCATCGCGCAGGTTTTTTACGTAGCCGCCAACCTTTATCTTGGCTGCGGCGCGCTGCGTGAAGTAGCGGTACCCAACGCCCTGGACGGTGCCGGAGATCAAATACTTTCTGGCTTGTTTTGGCTCGGTCACGAACCAAAAAAGTGTAACAGAGAGCAGGCTGATGCGAAAAAGTGGATGGCTGTGGATTAAACGAACAGGCTTATCAAAAGAGGGTGAGGACTTCGGCGGCTAGCCCTCTCTAATAAGCGGCACGGACGCGGCGTCGCTTCGCTTGACTTTGGCACAATACTATGTTGGTCTAGGCCTTGATCAACATACTCTGACAGACCTGTGGGGAACCGATGCGAAAACCTGAACAACGCGATCTCTTTCCGGGCGCCCTGGAGATGATGATCCTGCGCACGCTGAAGAGACAGCCTCTGCATGGCTACGCACTCGCAAAGCACATTAAGCAGGTGTCCAATGATTTGCTGCAAATTGAAGAGGGCTCGCTTTATCCGGCTCTCCAGCGACTTCTCAAGGCTGAACTGGTGAAGGCGGAATGGGGTATTTCTTCCACTAACCGGCGGGTACGGATATACAAGCTGACGGCAGCGGGCGCCAGGCACCTGCAGCGCGAGATTTCAAGATTCGAGCAAATGTTTGAAGGAATTACGCGCGTCCTGGCGGCGATAAAGTCATGAGCTGGCTCGCACAATTGTTTTCGCGGCGCCAGATATACAGTGATCTTTCCGCGGAAATTCAGGAACACTTGGACCGGAGGAGCGAAGAGTTGATCGCGGAGGGTGTTCCCAAAAAGGATGCCGAGGCGGCGGCCCGGCGCGAATTCGGAAATGCGACGTTGATTGAAGAGGACAGCCGAGAGGTGTGGCGATGGCGATCGATCGAAAATTGTGCGATCGATGTGCGCTACGGATTGCGTTTGCTGCGGCGATCCCCGAGGTTTACCTTGATTGTGGTGCTGACGCTGGCGCTGGGGATCGGGGCTAATAGCGCGATTTTCAGCGTGATCGACGCGGTACTGCTGAGGCCATTACCGTTTCCTAACGCGTCGCAGCTCGCCGATCTTTGTGCGCGCAGCACGCTATTTGATTTTGAACACTTGGGCGTATCGTTGCCAGACATTGCCGATATTCGTGCCACTAGCACTTCATTTTCTGATCTGTCTGCCTATCAATTGTCTTCGAAGGAAATGGCCGGAGAAGGCAAGCCCGAGCGAATCGAAGGGGCCGACATTTCTGAAAATTTCTTTCCTGACCTGGGCGTCAAACCACTGTTCGGGCGGACCTTTGTTTCTTCGGATATGCAACCAGGTAACCGCGTTGTGATGTTGAGCAATGTTTTGTGGCGCGACAGATTCGACGGCAATCCCAACGCGATCGGAAAAACGCTGCGGCTCGATGGTGAGACGTATACGGTGATAGGCGTGATGCCGGATTTGTCGAGCACCGACTTCGCGACCGATTGCAAGGTGTGGACCGCTTTTATACCGACGCAAGAGCAACTAACATCGCGGCAGAATCACGACTTCAACGTGCTTGCGCGTCTGAAGCCACACACCGACATTACGCAGGCGCAGAAGGAACTCGACACTATCGCTTCGCGGCTGGCGAGCGCTTACCCAGACGCGGACAAGGGTTGGAGTTTTCGCGCCACTCCGTTAAGAAGGTTTCTGTTGGGAGACGCGCGGAAGCCTTTGTTGATTCTTTTCTGCTCCGTAGGATTTGTGTTGCTGATCGCGTGTGCGAATGTGAGTAACTTATTTCTGTCGCGCGGGTGGGCGCGGCGCCGTGAGTTCGCGATTCGCACTGCAATGGGCGCAACGCGCTCCGCATTGTTGCGCCAGCTGGCGGTGGAAAGCGTGCTGGTAGCGTTGATGGGAGGGGCCTGCGCGTTTTTCATGGCACTTTGGACGGTGCGAGGAATACGCGCGATTCTTCCGCCGGAAATACCGCGCCTGCAGGATATTCGCATTGATAGCCAGGTGGCCTGGTTTACCTTGGGGGCGTCTTTCCTGGCGGCGTTGCTATCGGGTTTCGTGCCAGCCTTGTTGAGTTCGCGGCAAAACGTGAATGTGGCCATAAAAGAGGGCGGTGCCGGTGCCAGCTCCGGCAGAGGGCACAATTTCTTGCGGCAGATGCTGGTGATCGGGGAAGTGGCGTTCGCCATTGTTTTGCTGATTGGGGCGACTCTCGCGATACAAAGTTTTGCGCGCATTCTGCGAGTCGATCCCGGGTTCCGTCCGGAGCATTTGATCACCATGCGGATTGATTTTCCGGAATTTCGTTTTGCCAAAGTAGAGCAGTCAACTCAGTTCGTCCGACAAGTACTGGAAAGCTCGCGTGCGATTCCGGGAGTGGAAGCGGCATCGGCTGGGTTAGTATTCCCGCTGGGAGATGAGGTAGCGGAAACTAAATTCGAGACGGAGCAGTCGACTAGTGATACAAAATCCGGCCAGCGAATGACTCGTAATAACCTGGTTGAGCCGGACTTTTTCCGTACGTTTGGGATTCCGCTGCTCGCCGGCAGGGACTTCAACGCGAACGATGGAAAAGGACAATCTTCGGTGTTTATTGTGAATGAGGCCTTTGCCCGGAAAGTCTTTGGCTCGGTGGATGTGGTTGGTAAACGGCTTTCTGCGCGACGAGAAGCAAGCCACCCGGTGTGGGGCGAAATCGTTGGCGTGGCCGGGAATGTACGCGATCTCAATCCGGGCGGCGAGGCTAAACCGGAAATTTACGGACCATTTGTTCAAACCCGTCAGGCTGCCGGGGTATTCCTCGTTTTTCGCACGAAGCCGGAACCTCTGGCGATCGTTGCGGCGATAGAAGATCGCATTTGGTCACTCGATAAAGACCGTCCGGTAACGTCAATCAAGACCATCGAGAAGCAGATGAAAGAGAACACTGGGGGGCCCAAGTCACAAAGTGTTTTGTTGGGGATTTTTGGCGGGCTGGGCTTCGTGCTGGCGATAGTGGGAGTGTACGGGGTGATGTCTTACATGGTTTCCCAGCAGACCCGCGAGATTGGTATTCGCATGGCGCTGGGTGCGGACCGTGAGAGGGTTCTTCGCATGGTGATTGTCCACGGACTCAAACTTACGCTGACCGGAGTGGCGATCGGCATTGGAAGCTCACTGGCACTCACGCGTTTCATGCGCAGCCAGCTTCTCGGCGTGAGCGCGACCGATCCGGTCACGTTTGGCGGTGTTGCCATACTCTTGATTGTGGTCGCGGTGGCTGCATGCTTCGTTCCGGCGCAGCGCGCGATGCGCGTGGACCCGATGGTGGTGTTGCGTTATGAATGAACGAGTCGTCGCAATTTATGGGACGGTGACGATTACCTGAGCTGTGTGCGACTGCATCGTGTTGTTGAAAATTGCCCATGACGCTGACGGTGTAAGAGGTCGCGACATGAGGCGGGGTCGTAGTGCCACTGCCTCCACCGCAACCCCGCCAATATAGCCAGCGCCGCAAATCCTAACACGTATCTAAGCTGCGCTTACTCCCGATTGTTGAGACTATTAGAATCAAAATTGTCACTGCCCAAATAAATTCCTCGCCATTGGAGACCTGGGCTATAGATCGGCCAGTTTGACTTTTTGGTTCGTTCCGGTGCTGGCCAGGCAGGAGCCGGCGGCGTCGTGATGGTTAGGGTCGAGCTGGTCGACAACAGAATACACGGTCCCAGAGGTATCATGGCTGATCCTCCGAGTGCGATCTTTTGGTGGTGCTGAACCCGGGCAAATCATACACAAATCGCGGAATTTATCCATGGCTAACACCTTGGTGGGGAGTTGCGGCGCATCTTAGGGTGCGCGACGCGGTGCGATAAACTTTTTGCAGATTTTATGAATTCCAAATCAGCGTCGGAGACGCGATGCAGGTTATGATTCCGGAACAGGATTCGGTAAGACTGGGGCGATGATGATGATTATGAAGCGGCGTTCCGGCGTGTGATGCGCATCTAAGCGAATATGAAATCGTTGAAGAGATTATTGGCGTATTTATTTGCTATTGCGGTGACGTCTGGCGCGGACGTGCGGGCTTTGCGGGCGCAGGAAGGCCCTCAGGGGCCTATGGAGGCGCCTGCGGAGCATCACGTGAGCCGCATTGGCACGGAGCCGGAGCCTCCGGCGCCGCCTTCGTTGCCAGTGGAAGAAATCATCCGACGGTTTTCACAGAAGGAAGACGAATATCTGAAATCGCGCCCCAATTATGGTTTTCGCAAAAGTGTACGTATCCAGGAATTCGGTCCTGATGGCAGCGTCATTGGGGAGTTTTTGCGTGTCGCACAATTCCAAAAGCTGGCAGACGGTCGAGTGGCGATCAAAACCATTGAAAAACCGCAATCGACATTACAGGGAGTGTATCTCGCTCCGGAGGATTTGGACGCGCTCGATCGCATCCCGGCGTATCCCTTGACGAGCGGACAACTGGCGAAGTACGACTTGAAATTTATCGGGCGGGAGCTAGTCGACGAAGTGGATTGCTACATTTTTCAGGCGAAACCGAAAGTGGTGGAGCGCGCCAAGGCGTATTTCGAAGGCGTAGTGTGGGTAGACGCGAAATATCTGGAAGTGGTGAAAACTTACGGGAAATGGGTGACCGATCAGGGAGACACGCGCGGGATCGCACAATTACCTTTCTCGTTGTTTGAGACTTATCGCGGAAACGTGGATGGGAAATATTGGTTTCCTAATTATTTGCGATCCGACGATACGTTGCATACCAAAGAGGGCGACATTCCGGTGCGATTGGTAATTAAATGGACGGATTTTAAACCTGCCGGCCCAGCGGAGAGCGCACCGAACGCTACGCCTACTCCGTCGAGCGTGTCATCGCCTGCCGGGCTGCCTGCGCCTTCACCGGGTGCTGCGCCTGCCCCTCCACCGCCCGCTGCGCCGTCAGCTCCTGACGGCTCGTCCCAACCAAGACAAGCCGTCCTTTAAAACTTCTCTTTTAAGACGCCAGTAGCTTCAAAGCTGCGGGCAGATCTGCGATGGAATTCAGGAGCAGGTCGGGATTGGCCGCACGCAAGCGTTTTTCGGTGGGAAATGGACCTAGAACTCCGATGACGCGCACTTTTGCGCTTTTCGCCATTTGCACATCCTCTGGCGAATCGCCGACGTAAACACAGTGCGCGGCTCCGAGGCCGATGCATTGAAGGGCGAAATTTAGCGGACCGGGATGTGGCTTCTTATGTTCGGTATCACCACTGCATACGCGAGCGCGAAAAGACCTGGTGAGGTGAAATTCGCGGAGTTGGCGAAGGACGCGGTCGCGATCTCCACTGGTCACCAAACCGAGCTTGTAACGGCGGCCTACGGCGGTAAGGACCTTACGGGCACCGGGGATTAACTTTGGCCGGAATCCCGAATAATGCTTACGCCACGAGGTGTCTGCGGCATCCCAATGGTGCTCAGGCAGGCCTGCGGCTCGATAGACGTCGTACCAGTTCGGAGAGTAATGCTCGGCGAGTTGGTCCAAGCCCCAGGTAACGCCCATTTCTTGGAACATCGCCAGGTAGGCGGATGAATCGGCGTGGAAGGAATCGAGCAAAGTGCCATCCCAGTCAAAGAGGACGCCTTTGATTTCGTTTTTCGTTTCGTTTTTCTTGGCAGGGGACATGAGCCATCAACATCACAGAGCCAGGGAATAAAGTCAAAAACCCCGGGGCTAAGAACTCCATGCGAAAGCCCCGGTATTAACGTAGCGGATCCGAACAAGGCGAGTTGTGTTTCAGGAAAACCAGGAAATGGATGGTGCGTTGGAATCAGGTGCTGAGGAATCGGGAGGGGATGCAGTCGTCGCGGTCGAAGGAGACGTCATCGAACTTTGCCGCGATACCGAACCAACCGGGCACGGCTGCGGGATGAACGCGGCGTACGTGCGCGTTGCTGGCCATCACGACGTTGCCTTGGCCTAGAGGGCGGCTTACCAGGACAATTTGCAGTTCGATAGCGGCATCCATTGGGAGTTGCTTAGGACATAGGAAATAGACGCCGGTGGAGCTGATATCGCGGGTGACCAAGGTTACTGGAAAATCCTCAACGATCCCGTCGACGCTGTGAAGCTTTAACGGCAGTTTGAGACTGGCTCGCGGGTATTCGCGATGCTCGGGGTAGACGCCGACGGCGTGAGTGGGCACGCGAACGAACCGCCGTGGCAACTCAGGGCGAAGCAAAGGCTTGCAGCATAATGCGGGGCCAGTCGTGGCGGAATCAGGCTCAACATGCGGCTGCTTTGACGGTGCCTTGACTGAAAGTACTAGATTGCTAGCGCTCATCTCCCCCTCAGATGTCAGCGATGCTGCTAAGTGATTGGCCTGCCGAACTTAAGTGTGGATGATATCCACAGGTTAAGATCGGGTCGCTAAGATGCCACCGGACGGGGTACGAGTCAACCAGCAGAAATTTCGCGAGTTGTCTTAAACTAAAACACTTAGTAATAGTACTCGGTTCGGCGTTCGAATGCGGATGGCGGACATTAGCGGTGGGATGCTGAAATCTGTGAAGGGGCGACCGACCAATATGGTGCTGGAAGCCCGACGGCCGCACAGATATCTATTGAGGTAGTACCCAGGGAATGGCTTCCACCTGCACCGAAATTGAACGTCCCCTCGCACCCCTAAAATCTTCACGCGCGGAATCGGCGCGTTGGGTTCCACTGGCTTTCGCGGCTGTTTATATCTTGTGGGGGTCGACATTCCTCGGGATACGAATCGCGATTGAGAGCTTTCCTCCACTGGCGATGGCCGCGATTCGACACTCTTTGGTCGGGCTTATCCTTTATCCGATTCTGCGAATTAAGACGGGGATACGGCCTACGGCGGGGAATTGGTGGACCGCGGCGGTGACGGGTGTGTCGCTGCTGTGCATCAGTAATGGGGGGCTTAGCTGGGCGGAACAGAAGGTGCCTTCGGGGATTGCGGCGCTCCTGGTGGCGACGATATCGCTGTGGCTGGTAATTCTGGACTGGCTTAGGCCGCGAGGTTCGCGTCCGGTGCCGCGCGTATTTGTGGGCCTTGTGTTGGGCTTCGCGGGGATGGCGCTGTTGGTTGGTCCGGCAAATCTGGGCGGGTCGCGGCGAATCGATTTGATGGGGACGGGCGTGCTGGTGATTGCGTCTTTTGTATGGGCGTGCGCGTCGTTGTATTCGAAACAGCGGGCTATGCCGGCTTCGCCGCTGCTTGTAGTGGCAATGCAAAGTCTAGCGGGTGGCGCGGCGCTGTGGATTGCGGCGATCTTTTCGGGCGAATTTCGCCAGCTGCATTTTGCGGCAATTTCGGGGCGTTCGTGGATGGCGCTGATTTACTTGGTGGTGTTCGGGTCGGGAATTGGGTTTACGGCCTACCTGTACATACTTGAAAAAAGCACGCCCTCGAAAGTGGCGACGTATGCTTTTGTTAATCCGGTGGTGGCGCTTTTTCTGGGCTGGATGATAGTTGGGGAAACGATCACGACGCGGACGGCGATTGCGGCGGCGGTGATACTTACGGCGGTGATCCTGGTAATTAGCGCGCCGCGGGCCGGCGCGGCGCAAACGGCGGATCATTGACCAGAACTGTGTTGCAGGTTAGTGCGAAGCAACGTATCGAAAATGTTCCAGGTAATAGAGGGCGCCAAACGCCAGAACTAAAGCAGCGGCAGGAAATGCCAACGAACGGACGGTACGCAACGGCTGCTGCCAATCCGCAGTGGCAAGAAAAAACACGGTCGAGAGTGCCACGGCCACGATTGATAGCTGAAAGATGTGCGCCGCCAAGCCCTCATCGGGTTCGGGCACCGCGGGCGGATGAGTATATCCACTAAGGACCGTCAGCAAAGCTAAAAGAGACAGGATGAGTATGACTTTGGCGCTGAGGCGATTGATTCGCTGCGTAGCCATGAGGTTTTTCCTTTCCGTGAGCGGTGAGCGAGCCAGAAAGTACTTTGCACTATAAAGTTAGATGCTGGTATGGTCAAGAGGAAAGAATCAGGCGATCGGGTTTGCTGCGCGTTAGCGGATAGCTTTGTTTTTCTGGGTGAGTTAGTTTTGACGAGTGCAATATGAATAATGCGATGGCACAAACGGGAATGAAGGTAACTGCTGACGCGGCGAAACGGTATTGGCGCGCGACGCTGGCGCGTGATGCGCGAGCGGATGGCACGTTCATTCTGGGTGTGCTTTCGACCAGGATTTATTGCCGGCCATCGTGTCCGGCGCGGCGGCCGTTGCGGCGGAACGTGGTTTTCTTTGGCAGCGGTGAGGAAGCGGAGAAGCAGGGGTTTCGCCCGTGTTTGCGTTGCAAGCCCAATGAGAGATCGGGAGCGCTGCAGTTGGTGGAACACGCGGCGCGGGAATTAGCGCGCGGCGAGGAGGAAATTTTTCGTGTCGCTACGCTCGCGGGGAAACTTGCCGTTACGCCATCGGCGTTGCGACGCGCTTTTCAGCAAGTTACCGGACTGGCGCCACGGGATTTAGCAGATGCGCTGCGGTTGAATCGTTTCAAAAGTTTGTTGCGGGCGGGTAGAAATATTACGGACGCGTTGTATGAAACGGGTTATGGCTCTTCGAGCCGCGTTTATGAACGCAGCGATGCACAGCTGGGGATGACGCCGGCGGCTTATCAAAAGGGAGGAAAGGGAATGAAGCTGGAATATACGATTGCGAAATCACCGATGGGAAAAGTTTTGGTGGCAGCTACGGAGAAAGGCGTTTCCGCCGTTTATCTAGGCGAGGTGGAACACAAATTGATTGGCGAACTGCGAGAAGAGTATCCGCACGCAGAGATCGCGCCGGCGAAAGAATCGTACCAGCGGTGGGTGGGCGAGATTGTGCGACAGATCGAGGGCAAGCCGTCGAGCCTGGAGCTGCCGTTAGATGTGCAAGGGACGGCCTTTCAGCGACGAGTATGGCAAGAGCTGCAGAGAATCCCGCGCGGGACGACTCGTACTTATACGCAGGTGGCGCAAGCGCTGGGGCAGCCTAAGGCGGTGCGAGCGGTGGCGAGAGCTTGCGCGACCAATCCAGTTTCGATTGTTGTGCCTTGTCACCGAGTGATTCGGGGAGATGGAAATCTTGCCGGGTATCGATGGGGACTTTCGCGTAAGGAGCAGTTGTTGAGTGCAGAACGCGCTGGCGGGAAAAAGTCGCAGGGCAATTGAAGATGCTGCGTGAAGATGCCGAAATCTCGTTAGCGCTAGGGGTTAGTGCTACGCGTTAATGTTACGAGCGGGGTTTGGTGCGGATGACGCCTTTGGGCCAGTCCTGTTTGAATTGATTATCACCGATCTTGAGATTCTTCATCACGTTGGCGTAGTGGAAAATCAGGTAGTCGTCGGAACCGGACTCAAAAAACTTTTGCTGTATGGGTAGCCAGGAAGCTTCGTCAATCCACATCTGGATTCTGGCGATTTGCTTGCGCATCTGATCGGATTTTGGGGTGAGCTCAATCTGCACGGTTTTTTTGCGGTCCAACTCGGTCTCACCAATCACCTTGACTAGATAACTTTTCCTCACGTTTTCGCTTTTGGTGCCGAACCCGAGCAAGACATATTGATCGACCAAATCGCGATTTTTGCCCAAGTCATATTCCTCGACACGATTGATCTTGGGGGTGAAGACAAAGAGGGAATCGCCGGTGCGCAGGATGGTGCGGCGGTCGGGTTTGAAGAACTCGATGCGCATTTTTTCATCGCGGCGCACCAAGAGCTTGCCGGTTTCCGTGGAAGTATCTTTCACTACGTCGGTGTATTTAATGTGCTCGATGTCGGCGGTGAGGGTATGAAAATCCTGAGCGGATTTATCCATCATGGCCAGCACGTTGTCGGTGGTGGGCGGTGCGCTTTGAGCGCGAGAGACAGTCGTGCCAACTGCACCAAGAATAAAAATCAAAAATAAGTGAATCAACAGAAAACGTCTCAATCGTGGCCCCTAAAATGTGGACGCTAGCCCCTTATCGTTTTGTGAATCCTAGCATAGCAAAGAGACGGGTAGAGAGGTTGCGCCGTTTCAGGAAGTGCCGCCATGACTGGCGGTGAAGGTTGGGGATCGATGGCGTCATGAAAAAAGCAAGCAGGCTAGACCCTGGCTGTTCTTGTGCAACCTTGTAATTGCGTAATAGTTGCTTGCCTGGCGGGCGGTTGATAATATGCAACCTGGAGGTTGCATATGGATAGCGATCGGATTCAGAAAAAGATTCTGCTTCATGCCCCATTAAAACGCATCTGGAATGCGCTGGCTGATTCCAAGGAGTTTGGAACCTGGTTTGGCATGAAGTTCGATAGGCCGTTTACGCCGGGAGCCCACATGCGCGGCACAATCGTGCCGACGAAGGTGAATTCCGATGTGGCCAAGGCGCAGCAGAAATACGAGGGCATGCCGGTGGAGATCACCATAGAAAAGATGGAGCCTGAGCACTTGTTTTCCTTCCGGTGGCATCCGTACGCCATTGAGCCGGACGTTGATTACTCGGTGGAACCGACCACGTTGATTGAGTTCGTCCTGCAGGAAACGAAAGATGGAGTGATGTTGATGGTGACGGAGTCGGGTTTCGATCAAATTCCGCTTGCGCGCCGAGTCAAGGCGTTCACGGCGAATGAGCAAGGATGGGGAATGGTGCTGAAGCTCATTGAGGAATATCTTGTCCGCGCGAAATGAGTCTAGAACGGGGGGGCAACCGAGACCGCCGGCAGCGATCTTCGCGGCCTTGGGCGATGAGACGCGCCTGCTGTTGATTTCGCGCCTCTGCAACGACGGGCCGATGTCAATCACACGGCTGACAAGCGGTACAAACGTTACGCGGCAGGCGATCACCAAACATTTGGAGGTAATGCGGAAGGCAGGGTTGGTGCGCAACGCAAGACGCGGGCGAGAAAGAATCTGGCAGTTGGAGCAGCAGCGGCTTAAACAGGCGAAGCATTGCCTGGAACTTATTTCAAAACAGTGGGACGACGCGCTGGGGCGCTTGCAGAAATTCGTCGAAGAGTAAAGTCAGCGGCGGATTTCGACGTCATAAGCAATGGCGGTGCCTTGTTCGTCTCGTTCCGGTTCGATTTTCAGGATAGAAAAATTGCCTTTGTGCAGGTCGGGTAAGGCTTCTTTTAAAGCGTTGTGCAAGTCGTTCTGCAATGCGAGCTTGGTGGGTGGCGCGAGAACGCGAGTGTCGACGCGATAGGTCTGACGATTGCCATCCTGCGAGAGGAGCAACACCTGGCCTGGCGCGGCGGGAACGCCGCTGGCGGGTTGGTCGTGGAACCAATGGCGGGGAGTAAGCAGGACGAAGATGAGGACGACCGCGACGGCGATATCGTATTGCCAGGTGCCGCGATCGTAACACCAGAAAAATGTGCGTGAAAAAATTTGTCCGAGACTAGCCATGCTAATCCGCTGGAATGCCGTCGACGATGACGCCATCGCGCATGTGCACCACGCGATCGAAATAAACGACGGCTTCGGGGTTGTGGGTGATCATGACGATGGTCTGGCCCAGTTCTTTGTTGAGCTGGCGAAGCATCTGTAACACGATTTCGGAATTCTTGGAATCGAGATTGCCGGTGGGCTCATCGGCGAGAAGAATTTTTGGTTCATTGATCAGGGCGCGAGCGATGGCCACGCGTTGTTGTTCGCCGCCGGATAATTCAGAGGGGCGGTGGTGAAGGCGTCCGACGAGCCCCAACATTTTTGTGACTACGTCGAAGCGGTGCGGATCGAAGCCATTTCCGTGAATGAATTGTGCGATGGCGATATTGCCTTTAGCGCTGAGCGTAGGGAGCAGATTGAAACGTTGGAAGACGAAGCCGATTTTGTGGCGACGGAGCCTGGTGCGTTCGGCGTCGCTCATGGTGGTGAGTTCATTGCCGTCGACGAGGACCGTACCTTTGGAAGCTTGGGCCATGCCGCCGATTACGTAGAGCAGGGAAGATTTGCCGCAGCCAGAGGGTCCCATGACCGCTACGGCCTCGCCGGGTTCCACTTCGAAATTCACGCCGCGCAACGCAGGGACTTCCACTTTTCCGGCACGATAGAGCTTCCAGAGATTTTCTGTTTTAAGTATCGGTTCCAATGGCTTTTTCTTGAGTTACGGCCTGGTGGCAGGTTGGTATTGTAACTGCGTTTGGCGCGGCTGCCTAGTTGCGTTGAAAGCTTCGAAAACTACGACGGGGAAAAAGACACCCACCTATAAATCGAGGGCGGGGCACCCTCCGTGTAGTTGCCCCGGGTGCGTAGGCATGGCTGCTAGTCGTAGGAGAGGGCTTCGACGGGGTCTTTGCGGCTGGCCATCCAGGCTGGGTAACTTGCGCCAAGGATGGCGCCGCCGAGCGCGATGCCGGCCGCACCTAGGACCCAGCCAGGAGTGATGAGGATGGAGAGCGTGGGGAATCCGGCGAGAAAGGCGGCGCGCACCAAGTAACTGAGACCAACTCCTGCGGCGATGCCGATGATACAGAGAGCAGTGGATTCGCTGAGTAGCGCGCGAATGATGAAAGAGCGGTCTGCGCCGAGGGATTTTAAGACACCGATGTCGCGGGTGCGTTCGATAACGGTGGTGTACATGGTGAGGAAAATCACCAGCAGACCGATGGCTACTGCCAGGCCGATCATGGCGTGAATGAAAGTTTTCAGGCCCGGAATATTGGTGGCGGTCATGAGGGAAAGAAAATCTTTGAGAGGGCGGATGGTGTAGCCGGGCAGGACGTGGCGAAGCTCCTGGATGACGTCCTCGGTGTGTTCGGGGCGGGTGCAGCGCAGAAGAAAAATGGAGGCTTTGTCGTGCGCGCCGACGAGGTCCTGCAGCGTGGCCAGCGGCACGAAGAGACGCGCGCCTTTGCCATGCTCGATGATGGCGGCCACGTGCCATTCGTGGTTGAGAAGATTATAGGTGTCGCCTACTTTGATTTTTTTTGCTTTGGCGGCCCAATCGTCGACCAGCAGATCGTCGGGGCCCTCCATATCGTGGCCTTGGATAAAAACGAAGCCACCGGAGACGGCGCGAAAGCTGTCGCGATCGATGCCGTAGACAACTTCCACTCCACCAGAGGAATTAAATTGCAGTAAGGCTGGGGCCACAGATTGAACATACTTTTGCTTTTTCAGCAGGGCGGCGATTTTGATAGGCATGGGCGCGCCGCTGAAGCCCAGAAAAACGGAAGCGGCGGGGGGTTGAACCATGACGTCCGCGCCAATACCTTCAATGCGCTTGGCGGTTTCGGCGAGCAGGCCGGAAGTGAGTCCCACGATAAGCACCACCAGAGCGACTTCGACGGCCACAGCCATGACGCCTATGAAGGTACGCATTGGGCGGTGGAGAAGGTTGCGGGCAATGAGTTCGCCCATCATCGGCGGGCACCCTGATTGGGTTGTTTTTCTTCGGCGGATTCGCCGACGCGAATTAAATCGGAACCGGGTGGTTGTTCGAGCTTGAAGCGCTCGAGCGGGATGTCATCGTTCAAAGTGATTTTGGCGATCTGTAAATCGAGCCGGTAATCGTCGTGGGGGCGCTCGATACGAATGGAGCGGGGGAATTGTTGATTGGGGATTGTTGTGGATGCGGGCGCGCCGGGCGCGAGCTTTGCCGCGTCCACTGATTGCCAATTGGAAAAGTGTGTGTCAGAGAGCAAAATTCCGTGAGGGCCAAAACTCTGGAGCCGTGCTACTTCCAGAACGGAACGATCGAACCAGATTTTGCGCAGGATTTCCGTTTGATAGCCGCCGTGCAGCACGGTGAGCACGTAATAGCGAGCGGTTTCGTCGTTGAACTCTTCGAATAACACGGTTTCCTGCTTACGAATTTCGGGCCACAGAAGCGCGTCGAGCAAATGTTGCGGGCGAAGATTTTCGATGGGTTTGCCGCTGGCACGTTCGAGAGCTACCGGGCCAACAATGAATTTATTTTTTGAGGGGATGGAGACGCGAAATTCCTGGCTGTCGCTGGCCATATCGAAAACGGTTGTGCCGATTACGGGGGCCTGGCCGATGACGCGAATGTTGGCGGGGCGCTCGGCGAGAAGGAAGGCTTTTACTTCGTGATATTCCTCGATGATGCCGCTGTACTTGGAGCCTGCCGTGGGCTTCAACTCGACGGTGGCGTTGAGGCTATTGATTGAGCCTGCGGTGGAGTTGAATTTTTCCAGTAATTCTTCGCGGGTGGCGTCTTTGACGACGGGCTTCTGGGCGGGGGGAGTGTTTTTGACGACGCTGACCTGGCCGCCGCACCCGGCCAAAACGAGTGCGAGCATTGGAAATGAAACGCGGAGCAAATTGCGTCGTTGGGTGGGCTGGGTTTTTGCTGACACGAGATTTAGTTGGGCCGTGCAATGTGCACGTCAAAAGGCTGAAGCGCAGGGCGCACACGGCGAATCACTTCGCTGGGCCACAATGTTTCGCTGAGTAGAGTGATCCAGCCGTCTTCCAGTTCACAGACAGCGCAAAATGTGTAGCGGGTGTAGGCGGATTGATAGGCGTCGAGCCCGCGTTTGGAGAGTTCGCCTTCGAGAGCGGGGTCAGGCGCCTCAGAGGCGGGTCCCACGCGCATGCCGAATGTTTCGGCTTCGAAGCGGGTAAAAATATCGAGCAACTGTTCTTGTGTGGGCTTGGGAATTACGAGGCAGCGCTCGGCGGCTTCGCGAAAAGGAATTTCATGGGTGCTGCAGAAGTCACGGACGCGATCGAGGTGGCTGAAAAAATCCAGGACGTAAAATTCCTCACCTGCGAGTGCTGGGAAAGCCGCGGACCAAATTTGCGCCGCTTTGGTTCCTCTAACGGGCTCGCGGCTTTCCGTTTCAAGCAATTCGAGGCCGACGGCTTTTACGTCGGCGCCGAGATTCAGTACTTCCACGTCCATGGAAAAAGGAGGGAGATCGAGAGCGCCGCTGCCTAAAGCGTTGCCTGGAGAGCTCATTCTACTAGTCCTGCCTGGGGGAATTTGCTTTGGAATTCCGGGGACTGTTTGCGCAGATCGAGCCAATCGAAGAAGGCGTCGGGGTTTTCAAGCCAGATACGGAACCAATTGGCTATTTCTTCTTTTTCGGCGCGCTTGGGCGCTTCGACTTTTTGATTGCGCGAGATCATCTCGGCGCGACGCTTGCCAAGACGGGCGACGTTTAGAACGCGCTCGACAGCGGCGTGTTCGCCTTGTGAGCGAAACTTGCGCATCAATTCGTCCAGGCGCATGACGCTAACTTCGGCGTCTTCCAGCGTTTTGAAATGGAGCAGGTCTTCGAACTCTTCTTCATACTGGTCTTCGGCTTCTTCCTGCAGAGTGAGCTCCAGTTTCAGGCCGGCGGCTTCGAGAACATCGGCGATGTATTCGCTGCCGGTCTTTCCTGCTTCGCCATGTTCGGCGATCAAGCGGCGGCGCAACTGATCGATTTCCGCGGGCGTCCACTTTTGCACGCCGATTTCGCGCGCAGTTTGCAGGATGAGCGATTTTTTTGTGTTGGGTGGTTCGTTCATCGAGTCGAAGCCTGCTCCCCGGCGAGAAGCCGACGGTACTTAATCACATTATTGTTGTGCTCCGCCAGCGTGGCGCTGAAGAAATGCCCACCCTGGGTGTTGGCGACGAAATACAGATAATCGGTATGCGCCGGCAGGTACGCAGCGCGCAATGACGCTGCGCCCGGATTACCGATGGGGCCAGGAGGCAAGCCGGTATGGGTATAGGAATTGTAGGGCGAATCAATGTGCAGATCAGCGGTGCTGAGTGTGCCGTTGTATCGACCCTGTTGCTCGAGCGCGTAGATCACGGTGGGATCGCACTGAAGGAGCATGTTTTTGTGTAAGCGATTTTCGAACACGCCGGCAACGACGGGACGCTCTTCGGCCCTGGGCGTTTCGCGTTCGATGAGGGAAGCGAGCGTGACGACTGCGACGACTGGGCGTGTGCTAGCAGTGGGTTTTTCAGCGCCGACAAAATCTTCGAGAGTCTGTTCCGCCGCGCCGGAGATAGTCATTACGTCGCGAGTGGAACCCAGGGAGGTGACAGCGTTCCATTCTTCTTTAAACTTTCTGACCATGTCGGCGGTTAGCGCGGTGGCGGAGGGGTGACGGGATAGATGATAGGTGGCCGGGAACAGGAAACCTTCCAGAGTTGCGGCCTTGGGGGCGATGTCCTGAATCAGGGCAGGATCTTTTGCGGCTCGCAGGAATTCGCTAGCGGGCATGAATTTTCCGGCTTCGAGGTCGCGTGCGATATCGAATATGGTTTCGCCTTCGCGCACGGTGAAGGGCTGTTCGAATACCTGGCCATTGGCGAGCTTCCAAAAAACGTCATGGGCGGAGGTGGCACGATCGAAGAAATATTCGCCGGCTTGGAGCGAACGACGCGGATGCCGACGAGCGTAAATTTCAAAAGCGATTGAGCTGCGGACGATGCCTATCCGTTCGAGAAGGCGCGCAACGCTGCGACTCGATGAACCGTGCGGCACTTCTACGAAGACTCCCTCGGGACTGAAGCCCTGGTACGGGTAATTGATGGAATACCAGAGCCACCCGGCGGCGGCCGCAGCGATCAGAAGAATAAAAAGTAGCAACTTACCCACAGACCAAACTCCGCATGGAGCGCTTTTTCGCGCTCTTTATTTAGATGCTTTAGAGGTCGGAAAACGACCGCTGCAAATATTCGTTCAAGATAACGGCGGCGGCAAGGGCGTCAACTGTCAATTTGCCATCCGTTTTGGGTTTTCGCTTGGGCCGATCCAGATCTTTGCCCGATGCCATGCGAACCGGAGCATTCATGGTTCTGCCGCCTTGCTCTTCGAGCAGACGCTGCGCTTCCCAACTGGTGAGACGTTCATCCACCATTTCGACCGGGACGCCAATTTGTTTGCGGACGCGCTCGGCAAAACGTAAAGCTTCTTCGGCCATTTCGCCGTGAGAGCCGTCGAGGCGCAGAGGAAGGCCTACGATGATTTGCGTTACACCTTGCTCGCGAGCGAGCTCGCGCAGGCGGCGCATATCTTCGTTGCGATTGATGCGCTCCAAGGTGGCCAGAGGCTTGGCCAGGCGAGCTTGGGCGTCGGCGATGGCCAGACCAATTCTTGCGCGGCCATAATCCAGCGCCAGAATGGTCGCGGGTTTAGCTTGATTTTTGGAAGAGAGCAACTGCGTCACCTTACTAGTATACCGGGTGGCGCGGAGGACGCCCAGATTACTGCTGTCGGCCGCGCGTGCCTTTTTCCCAATCATGCCAATAGCCCAGGGATTGCATTTGCTGATCGAGGCCGGTTTCTTTCAGGAGAATTTCGACTTCTGTGCGGGAAAGACGCTTGCCGAGGGGATTGGGGCGATCGGCGAGACCCCAGGTGGTAAGCGCGGCGATGGTGGTGTTCAGCTTGAGCTCGCGAATATCGACTTTGTCGAGGGTATCGGAGGCGGCGTGGTAGTTGGGGAGATAGTTTGCTTCTTCCTGATTGGCGATGAGGGTAGGAAGGCCTTCGATCAGGAAGTCGAAATGGTCGCTACCGGTCTGAGCGTCGGTGGTGTGGCGGGTAACTTCCCAGGAGTCGAGTGGTTTTAGGACTTCGCGGATGGCGGGGGCGATATCGGCGCGGCCACCGAGCGAATATCCCGTTACGCGGCCGACGCCGGAGTCAAAAATAATTACAGCGCGAATTTTGTCGAGCTCGGCGCGATGGGTTTTTACGTAGGCCCAGGAACCGAGCAGGCCTTGTTCTTCGCCGCTGAACAAGGTGAAGCGGATGGTGCGGCGCGGGCGCAAACCGGTGGCTTTCAGGGCGCGAGCGGCTTCGATCACCAGAGCGGCATTGCAGCCGTTGTCGAGCGCGCCGGTGCCCAGGTCCCAGGAGTCGAGATGCGCGCCAAGAATTACGCTTTCGTCAGGCTTTTCGTAGCCGCGAATTTCGGCGACTACGTTTTCCTGCTCGATTGGCGGGCCGATTTTGTTGGGCATGAAAAAACGTGCGCGAATTTTTCCGGGGTAAGCAAGGACGGTGCGCGACAGCCTGAGAGCGTCTTCCCGCGCGACTACTGCTTGGGGGATTTTCTCGAGTTGGCCGTCGCTTGTATTGGTGTGGCGATAGAGCAGGAGACGTTCGCGGGCGCCTTCCCACAGGATTGCAGCTGCACCGGCTTTGTTGGCGCGTTCGATGATTTCCGGGGGGCGAGAATATTCGTTGGATAGATCGGCCCAGGTGGAACCGAGGTCGGTGTGCACGAGGAGGATGGCGCCTTTAAGCTGAGCGGCAGCGGCGGTGAAGTCTTGGGGCGTGCCGTAGGCGATGTCGACGATGGTGGCTTCGATGCCCCCGGGCGGTGTGGGCG
This sequence comes from Candidatus Acidiferrum sp., assembly GCA_035996445.1. Classification (GTDB taxonomy): domain Bacteria; phylum Acidobacteriota; class Terriglobia; order Acidiferrales; family UBA7541; genus Acidiferrum. The sequence goes on from DASYJM010000262.1 coordinate 68,943, forward strand.
GCGACCATCCGACACTTACGGTGCGAAGAGGAAATTTTATTTCGCCGAGCATTTCGAGGCGCGTGTCGCCTTCGCTCCACATAATCGGGAGTTGATATTTTTCGGTGTTTAACTCGACGCCGGCGGCGCGAAACGCGGTGGTTGCCCATTGGACCGCGCGTTCCATTGCGGGAGAGCCGGTGACGCGGCCGCCGATTTCGTCAGTGAGGCGGCGGAGATTTTCCCGCATGGGGGAAGGGCCAAGGATGAGGGGCAGGATTTTTGCGGCGACTTCCGCGCAGGAGGAAGAGACGTCGGTGGTGCAGGCAGCTGCGGATGGAGTTTGAACGCGATGAAGAGGGTCGGTTTCGGTTGCTGAATTGGACTGCGGGATTTGGGCGCGTGTGCGGAATGCGAGAGTACATAGGAGCATTAACAACGCAATGCGGCGGAGCATACGGAACCTTTTTCTGAATGGGGAACCAAAATTTGATTGCGGCGGATTATACCGAAAGAGTGAGACGAGTTGATGGGAAATAAACGAACACTGCAAGGCCCAGGTTCATACTGCGAACCAGGGGTACCCAGCACCCTCCATGTTTTTGTAAGTTTTGGCGACGGGCGATCGTAACTTCTGAACGACTTCGAGACAAAGCGTGCGCGATCGGTCGGCGGAGGTCAATGTTTGGGGGCTAGAGTGGGATCGAGCATGCAGTCGGCGACGCGGGCTACGCTTAGCATTTGGGCGACGTCGTGGACGCGGACGATGTGTGCGCCTTGCAAGATGCTGGCGGTGACGGTGGCGGCGGTGCCCCAGATTTTTATTTCCGCTGCGACGCCCGCGGTTTGCGCCGATGCCGCGATCTTGGCGTTCTGGTCGAGCGTTTTGCCGATGAAACCTTTGCGTGACGTGCCAACCAACAGCGGGAATCCGAGTTTTGCGAGCTGTGGGAGCTCCGCGAGGAGTTGATAGTTCTGAGCGTAACTTTTTCCGAAGCCGATGCCGGGATCGAGGACGATCTGAGAATTGGCCACGCCGGCTTTGCGGGCGATAGATACGGATGCGCGCAAGCCTTGGGATACGTCTTTCAAGGCGTCGCGGGCGAAAGGCTTTTGCTGCATGGTTTGGGGTTCTCCGCGCATGTGCATGAGGATCAGAGGAACGCGCGCGCGGGCAGAGATTTTAGCGATGCGGGGATCGTGTTTCAGGCCACTGACATCGTTGATCAGTTCTGCGCCACTTTCGATGGCCTTTGCGGCAATTTCACTTTTGCGCGTGTCTACGGAGACGGGAATTTTTAAGCGTGTGCGTAATGCCGCCAAGACGGGTGCGAGTCGGCTCCATTCTTCTTCGGCGTTGATGCCCACGGAGCCTGGGCGCGTGGATTCAGCGCCGATGTCGATCAAGTCCGCGCCGTCACGCTCCATTTGCAAAGCGTGTTGCACGGCTTTTTCTTGAGAAAGGAAATTTCCGCCGTCGGAGAAACTGTCCGGGGTCACGTTCAACACGCCCATCACGAGGGTACGTGGACCGAGAATAAGGGTGCGGGAGCGCAGTTTCAGGCGGAACTTACGACGTGGAATCATTGCATGGCAGTGTAATGCAAAGGCGGTTGACGATGTTTAGATGAGTGCAAAATCGGGCGTGAGCGCAGTGCAGGCGAACTAGTCCAAATCAATGTCGCGAAGTGGCTTTCCAGCTGGAGCGTCCTTGGCTTTCTTCATGGCTTCTTCGAATTTTTTGGCGAGGATGTCTTCTTTGTTGTGCTCCAAGTTCCAGGAGTCGCGGAATTTATCCTCGCGATTGCGTTGTTGCTCATTCAAAATGCCGGCGGCATCGGTGAGGTCGACGTTTGGGCCTGTTTTAGGCGGTGCTTCGTGAGAAAGCACGGCGCCGAAAACGGCGTCGACCACCAATTTCGAATGGCAGCATGGGCAAGTAACGTTCAGGTTGTCTACATTTTGCTTGGCCATGGAAGGTATTCTACGCCTTTTTGCCGGGCAGTTAGAAGTTGCGATGAGAACGTATCAGAACGGGCAGAAGAGGCTAGCACCGATACTTCTGCCACTTTTGTCAACGAACCCCACTTTGTTAACAATATTCCCCCCCTGTGTCTATGCGGTATTTTCTATCCGTGCACAGGTAGGGTGGCGGGCGATTGACCATTTTGGCGTGTATGGCAAGAATGAATGTATGGCTGAGCCGGTAATTGATATTGAAAATCTGACCAAGGATTACCCGTACGGGTTTCTTCAACTGAAGAAGAGACGCTCGCTGGAAAGTTTGACCATGCAGGTCCAGCGGGGCGAAGTATTTGGTTTTTTGGGGCCGAATGGCGCGGGTAAATCGACGACTATTAAGTTGTTGATGCGCTTGATTTTCCCCACGGCGGGATCAGCGCTAATTCTTGGTAAGCCGATCAGCGATATTTCCATGCATCGGAATATTGGGTACCTGCCGGAGCAACCTTACTTCTACGATTATCTTACCGCGGGGGAATTGCTAGATTATTTTGCGCGCTTTCATGATTTCGGCGCAGCCGAGAGGCGCGAGCGTGTGGAGCGCATGCTCAAGAAGGTTGGATTGGAGTCCGCCGGGCGCATCCAGTTGAGAAAATATTCGAAAGGGATGCTGCAGCGGGTAGGGCTGGCGCAGGCGATTTTGCACGATCCGACGGTAGTGGTGCTGGATGAGCCGATGTCCGGGCTGGACCCGGTGGGGCGGCGAGAAGTGCGCGACATTATTCTGGAATTAAAAAAACAGGGGAAGACGGTTTTATTTTCCACGCACATTTTGTCCGACGCGGAAATGCTGTGCGACCGCGTGGGCGTGATTGTCGGGGGGAAGTTGCAAGGAGTTGGAGCCCCCAGCGAACTTGTGGGATTGAAGGCGGAAGGAATGGAGATTCTGTTTGAGTTGCCGGCGGGCTTGGAGAGCGGAAGCAACTTGCTAGCGAAAGCTACGCGAACCGGGGACCGCTATCGTCTTCAGGTAGAAGAGAGCGGATTGTATGCGGCGATGGAACAGTTGCGTTCGGCAGGCGCGAAGATATTGTCGGTGACACAGGTAAAACCATCGCTGGAAGAATATTTTATGCGCCTGGTGGAAGCTGACCGCGCGCAAGCTGCGGCAGTGGAAGTGAGCGCAAAGTGATACGCGTCGGAACGGTAGCGCTGAATACGTTTCGCGAAGCGGTGCGCGACCGGGTACTGTACAACCTGGTGTTTTTCGCGCTGGTGATGATGGCGGCGGCGATTCTTGTAGGGCAGATTTCCATCGGGATCGAACAGATTGTGATCGTCAGCCTGGGATTGAGTGCGATTTCCATCTTTGGATTGCTGATTTCCGTGTTTATTGGCGTGGGATTGGTGTCCAAGGAGATCGACAAGCGGACTTTGTATGCGCTGCTGGCCAAGCCGTTGCGGCGCTGGGAATTTATTTTAGGAAAATTCGCGGGGTTGGCGCTGACGTTGACGGTAAATACCGCCGCGATGGCTGCGGGCCTGTTTCTGGCTTTGTTTTACGTGAAGCACTCGATCGAGCGGGCGGACACGGCAGTGTTGGTGGCGGTGTATTTCATTTTGCTGAAGCTGGCGCTGGTAGTGGCGCTGGCCATGCTGTTTTCCAGCTTCACGACACCGTTGCTGGCGATTCTGTTTACGGCGGGACTCTACATCGCTGGATTGTTCGTTCACGAGATGCGTGGATTGCAGGCGGGCTTGATTGATCCGGCGTTGAGCGGATTGTTACGGTGGGTTTCTTATGTGCTGCCAAATTTCGAGAACTTCGATGTTATGGGCGCGGCGGTGCACGGGCGGGTCATACCGGGGACGCTGATTGCGGAGAATACGCTTTATGCCGCTCTTTATTGCGCGATGGTATTGTCGGTGGCGATAGCGATTTTTTCACGGCGTAACCTGAAATGAATTTAAAGGGCTACATTGCGTTGTTGCTGTTTTTGCCTCTGGGCTTCGCGGGCGTGTGGCGCTTGCAGGAATGCATCGATGCGCAACAAAGCGCGGTGGAGAGTGAAGACGACCAGCTGATGCTGCGCTCCAGCAAACTGGTGAAGATCTTGAGTCTGGAATATGCACCATTGGTGGCGGACATATATTGGACGCGGGTGGTGCAATATTTCGGGAACAAGCATGCGGGGCAGCAAGTTGATTTGCGGCTGCTTTGGCCGTTGCTGGATGTCACGAGTGTGCTCGATCCGCATCTGATGCCCGGTTATCATTTCGGGTCTATGTTCTTGAGCGACGCGCCCCCGCGTGGGGCTGGGCGGCCCGACTTGGCGGTGGAGTTGCTTGAGCGGGGACTGAAAGCGAATCCAGAAGAGTGGCGCCTGTATTACGACCTGGGCTTCGTCTACTACTTCGATATGAAGGACTATCCGAAGGCTTCCGTAGCATTTTTGGAAGGCAGCAAAAACCCAAAGGCACATATCTGGATGAAAGTGATGGCTGCGAAGATTGCCGCGGAAGGCAGTTCAACGGAGACTTCCAATTTTCTATGGCAAGACGTTTACAACACGACTAACGATCCGTCGGTGAGGGAAAATGCGTTGAGGCATTTGCAATTGCTGCGGGCCCAGGAAGATTGTAAACAGATTGATGCCCTGGCGGACGAGTATCGGAAACGGTTTGGGCGGCGGCCGGTAGGCATGAGTGAGCTGATGCAGAGCGGGCTTTTGCAGGGCGAGCCTGTTGATCCACTAGGGCATCCGTATGTTTTGAATGAAGCCGGGAAGGCGGAGATCAGTGCGGAGAGTCCGCTGAGGGAGAAGCGGGTTGCGGCGGCGGCGAGCAAGTAGGGCTGAGGGTCAAACTACTGTGTGGTGCAGAGAAGCGTCATTTGTGGGTCGATGAGGAGTTTGTGCGGGGAGGTTGATGAGCTGAAGCGAAATTGAGTTTCGGGGCCGGCCGCCACTACCGTGCCTAGAAGGACGGGACGGGCGCCGGGGGTGCTTGCGTATAGAGGGACTCTGGCGATAAAAGATTGCGGCACGTTTTCTTGAAATAGTTTTCCTCGAATGGAGTAGCCGGTACCGCTGTCGCTTTTGTGAACCGTGAATTCCGCACGGTAATGGGGAATGCCGGTGCCCTGGACCCATTGTTCGAAAAACCATTCCATCGAATGACCGCCTTCCAGGTCCATTGAGGAAGTCATCACGGATTCAATTTCACGACGCAAATCCTGGGTGGAGAGCGCGCGGTAGGCATACTTTGTGACTAGCGTGCGGAGCAGAGCGTTGAAGCGCGCGTCGGGATTGGCCCCCGTTTGGCGCAGCATTTCGCGGAGCATGTGAATTACCCATGCGCCTTTGGCGTAGATGAGATCGTCGTAAGCCTCGGGAGACTTCGACGAATTGAGGCGGGAGCCGAGGGCCAGAGCGCCGACTTCGCCGGCGGGCTGATCAGCGTTAGGAGCTTTTTCGATGAGCCTCTGGCGGTAGCGCTGGAGCCAAACGTGTAAGGTGTGATCGGGGTTTTTGTGCATGTCCGCGAAAAGTAGCGCGAGATAATTGGCGATGGCTTCGTCGATCCACTGATCGCGGTAACTCGACCAACCGACAACATTCCCCCACCACTGGTGAGCGACTTCGTGGAAAGGCACCAGCTCGCTGAAATGTTCCTGACTGCTGCTGGATAGGCCGGCGCGGCGCTGCACATCCGAAGACAGAAAAGAGTAGGTGGAAATGTAGAGCAGGCCGGGCCAGCCTTGCCCAAAGGTTCCAGGGATTTGCGAGACGCTAAGATTGTGAAAAGGGAAAGGCCCGCTGTAGGTTTCGTAAAAGCGAATGGAAGCATCGATATCTTTCCCGAGTTGTTTGAGAGCAGCGGCGGGATTGGGGGGCAGGGGTTGAAGATCCTGATTCATATTCAGGATTGTGCGACGAGGTCCCGGGGGTGCTATTTCAGAGTTAACGCTGCTGGCCAAGTGCTTGGCTAGCTGTTGCTCCACTTGGCGATTGGCGTACACGTCGATGGAATAATTTGGGTAGGTGACAGATGAGGAGGCGTATTCGCCGAGGTTAAAACCAGCGACCGAGACAGGTTTCTCGGTTTTCCAATGTCCCACACGGGAGTCACCTTCTTCATGCTCGTCGATTTTTGCACCGGTGGCGACCAGCCGCAGTTTCCTGGGCCAGCGCATGGTTAAGTCGTATGCGGCGAAATCGGAGGAGTCACCAAAATGGGGATACCAGCTTTCGCGGGCGCCCACGAAGAAAACGTCATTGCCGGCATCGGCGATGATGTTGCCGCGATAGTGAAAGCGAATAGAAAAATCGCTGTCGCGAGCTACAGAACGGGGAAGTACGACGAAGAGGAAGTCGTTGCCGCGCACGCTGCGCTCTTGCGGGGTCATATCTTGGTTTTGAAAGTATTCGAGCTTCTGACCATCCGCGCCGGTAACGGACTCCACGTTTAATGCCCGGGACAACGCGAAAGTTAAAAAACGCTGGCCTGCGCCGAGGGCGCGGAGATCTACGGTGGCGGTAGCGTCGAGCGAGTGATCGGGAAGAATGGAGGTTTCGATGGAGTAGCGCAGGGGGCGAAAATTCGGGGCCATGGGGATGGCATCGGGGAGTTTGTAGGAAGCCCAAACATCGTAGTAGGCCGAGCCCTCAGTTGTGCGCACCTGGCCTAACAGGAAGGGTTCGGCACGCATGGAATCCAGAACGACGTCGAATGGGCCGGTAGCGATGCCGTCGAGACTTGCGTAAAAGTATGGCCGCGGTGTGGCGAGCAGCGTGCCGCAGAAAATACGCAGGGAGTGAACCGCATTGAGATGAGAGAGGATTGGCTCCCACCGTAAGGTGGCGGCGTTATCGGACTGGGGCTGGAGTCCCGCGGCTTGGAGCTGGCGCAACAAGTCGGCGGAAGTGGTGTCGGTGAAGCGCACGTAAGCGCTGGCGAAATCCTGATCGAGGATGGGAGAGTCGAGGAAGCGAGCCATTTGCTGCTTTTCGATGGTGTCGCGCGGGAGAGTGAGAATATGGCCGCGGCCGGCGAAAACAGCGCCGGTGATTTCGCTATCGAGAAGGGCGAAAAAAATCAGCTCACCTTGCTCGAATGAGATTTTCGCGTCGCCACGGCGAAGCTCGATACGATGTTCAGGTTTAATTTGATAAGCGGAAGCTGGGTCGAGGCGCAGGGTATTGATGGCATCGTACAGTTGATGGGCGGTGCGCTCTGCGGAGCGCGAGGGTTGGGCTGCGGTAAGGCTCCACAATAAAAAGAAAGCTGCTGCGAGCCTCATCTGGAAAGTGTAGTCATTTTGGGCACTATGGAACAAGAGTACGCGGGGGGCCGACGATTTTTAGACCGCGTTTGCGTTAATGGAACAAGGGTGTGTGCGGAAAAATTTAAAGTGTTGAGGTGCGAGTAAAATGGGGGCATGGGGTTTCCCGCTATTGTAAGCGGCTATCGGGCTGGGGTGTTCGGTTTGGCGGTGGCGCTGTGCAGCATGGCGGTGTCGGCGGACACCATTGTATTGAAGAACGGGCACCGAATCTCCGCCAGCAATGTGGTCGAGGTGGGCGACAAGATTCGTTACGAAACAAGTGTAGGGGAATTAAGCCTTCCTAAGTCGATTGTCGATCACATAGAAAAAGGCGGCGCGGGGCCGCGGGGGGCGTCGGCAGCAGATAACGCTTCGAATATGGCTATCACTCCGCCTGCCATGGATGCGGCGGGCGGCAACGGCGGAGAAATTGAGCGCGCGGTGATACACGATGGAGCGATTGACCGCCAATCCATTGCGAAATTGGAGGCTGAAACGCGAAGTGGGTCTCCCGTAGCGGGAATGAGCGCTGCGGTTGCGCATCATGCCGCAGCAAACTTTGAACTTGCGCGCGGGGACATGGATCATGCATTGGCGGACGAGCGGACGGCCCTTACCTATGCGCCGGAGGAACCGGTGCTGCTCATGAACGTAGCCTATTTGTATTTGCGCAGAAGTGAGTACCGAGAATCGCTGGATTACCTGGAGCGTGCGCAGCGCATTGCTCCGAACAATCCGGACGTGGCCAAGCTGGCGGGTTGGGCTTATTACGGGTTGAACAAGTTGTCGCAGGCGGTGGCGGAATGGAAGCGGGCTCTGGCGTTGCGGCCGGATGCGGAAGTGCAAGCGGCGCTCGAAAAAGCGGAACGTGACAAGGGAGAAGAGGAAAGTTACAAGGAAAATGAGAGTGCCCATTTTACGCTGCGCTACAGCGGCAGCGCGGAACCGGCGCTGGCGCGGGAGGTGCTGCGGACATTGGAAATGCACTACACGAGGATTAATTCGGAGTTGAATTTTGCGCCGGCTGATTCGATTGGCGTGATTTTGTATACGCAGCAGGCTTTTGCGGATATTACGCGCGCGCCTGGATGGGTGGGCGCGTTGAACGATGGAAGGTTGCGGATTCCGGTACAAGGGCTGAGCAGCATGACGGAGGAGCTGTCGCGGGTGTTGAAACATGAGCTGACGCACAGTTTTGTGCAGCAGAAGACGCACGGGCGGGCGCCTACGTGGATACAGGAAGGACTTGCGCAGTGGATGGAAGGCAAGCGCAGCGGCGAAAATGCCGCGGTGCTGCTGGAGATTTATGGCGATGGCCATGCGGCTTCGCTCGGGAGTTTGGAAGGATCATGGATGGGATTTCCAAATAACGCAGCGGTTTATGCGTATGCCTGGGCGCTCGCGAATATTGAATATATTGTGCACGCTGATGGCATGGGGGACGTGGAACGAATACTGGACCGGATTAGCGCGGGGAGTTCGACGGAAGCGGCATTGCATGATGTGTTGCATAGCGATTACAACGACGTGATGCGATCGAGTGCGGATTACTTGCGCCGGGCGTATTCGCGGTAGCGACCGCCATTTTTTTATACCTACAAGTTGAGAGTTTTAACTGGTGGCAAGGAGCGCGGCCAGCAACGTTGCGCGGATGGGCATGGCATTGGCCAGGACGTGCTCACGGGTTGAATGTGCACCATCTCCCACTGCGCCCAGGCCATCGAGGGTGGGAATTCCTAACGCGGCAGTAAGATTTCCGTCTGAGCCTCCGCCTACTACACACTCCGCGAGGGACAAATTCATTTGTGCGCCGAGGGATTTGGCGCGTTTGAACAAGGCTGCGCTCATTTTGCGTTCCAGCGGAGAGCGAGAGAACCCGCCGTTGATTTCAAGTCGCGCGCCCCGGAGATGTGGTTTCAGGGCGTGGAGTTGGCGTTCGAGGCGGCTCATTTCGGAGATGCTGGTGGCGCGAAGGTCGAGCACGGCACGTGCGCGATCGGCGATCACATTTGTTCTGGTGCCGCCGTGGATGATATCGGCGTTTACGGTGGTGCCGCGACGCGGATTATTCCATTCTAAAATGTGCGACAGCTGGTAGCACAGCTCGTGGACTGCGTTGATGCCTTCTTCCGGCGCCAAACCGGCGTGAGAGGCGCGGCCGTGAACAATAATTTCGGCTTCGCCGACGCCTTTGCGCGCGGTTTTTATCAGGCCGCGGGGACCGAAGGAGGGCTCCAAGACGAAAACGGCATCGCTGCGGCGGGCTTCGGTTTCGATGAGCTTGCGGGAGGAATCGCTGCCGATTTCTTCGTCGGAGGTCCAGAGAAAAACAATGCGTTTGTTGGAGGCAAGGCTTAGTTTTTGGAGCGTGTGGTGCGCGAAGAGCGCTTGCACGATTCCGGCTTTCATGTCGAAGGTGCCGGGGCCGTAGGCTTTGCCCGCAGTGAGCCGGAAAGGCATTTTTTTTATGGTGCCAGAGGCGTAGACAGTGTCGTAATGACCGAGTACGAGGAGTTGACCGTGGGCGCGAGAAGAATTTGATGGGGATACGATGTGTAAATGATCGCCGCGATTTTTTTGCGGAACGCGACGAACTTGCAGGCCATATTTGTGCCATTCGGCGGCAATGATTCCGCAACAGCGGTCGGCGCAGGCCTTTTCGAGACTGGGCGATTCGGCGACTACGAAACGGCGAAGCGTGTCGATCATTTGCGGGAGCGTTGGTTGAAGGAGGTTTTTGATTTTCTGGGCGACCGAGAGAGCGGGCATTGTGCGAACATGCTAACAATGACGTGAGGAATGGGCAACGAAGCCAAGCAAAATCAGCCGAAGACGCAGCCGGGTGTTAGGGAGAGTCGGAGGGGTTATTGCGCGATCATTGCATTTGGAGCACAAGAAACGCGGCGCTTGTGGGTGCCTGGTCGCATATAATTGTAAGTTTGCCGGGTAAGCCCGGACGCCGCAGGGCTTGAAGTAATCGCGACGGGGGTGCGAATGATTCTGGATACGACGGAAATACAAAGGATTTTGCCGCACCGTTATCCATTTCTGATGGTGGACGCCATTGAAGAGATGGAACGCGTGAAGCGCATCGTGGGAATCAAGAATGTGACCATCAATGAGTCGCATTTTCAGGGGCATTTTCCGGGTAAGCCGATCATGCCCGGGGTGCTGATCATTGAGGCGATGGCGCAGACGGGCGGGTTGCTGTTGCTGATGGAGGTTTCGGAGCGCGAGCGGGAGAAGAAGCTTCTGTATTTTGTGGCTATTGATGGGGCGCGATTCAGGCGTCCGGTGGTTCCTGGAGAGCAATTGAAGCTGGAAGTGAAAGTTATTTCGTGGCGTGGGGATTTTTGCAAACTGGATGGAAAAGCGACGGTGAACGGGGAATTGGCGGCCGAAGCGATATTGATGTGCAAGATGGTGGATCGGGAAGATCTGGAGAAGCCTAAAACTGCCGCAAAAATGAATGGGCCGGGCAGTCTGCGCGATTGATCGAAGAGAGATTCCTGCGCTTGGACCTTCACGCATCGATGATGCAGACGAATGGCACTCAGTGCCTAAGGCTGACAATTTGTGAGCACGCAAACTAAAACTGAGATTCATCCGCAGGCTGTCGTGTCCGCGAGCGCGAGGCTTGGGGCGCAGGTAAAAATCGGAGCGTATGCGATTGTTGGCGAGCACGTGACTTTGGGCGACGGGTGTTCCGTAGATGCGCATGCGGTAATTCAGGGTCCTTCGACGATTGGGCGGCGCAATGTGTTTCATCCATTTTGTTCGATTGGCGGCGATCCGCAGGATTTGAAATTTCATGGCGAACAAACGGAATTGATTGTCGGTGACGCGAATACTTTTCGGGAGTATGTGACGGTGAGTCGCGGAACGGTGGGGGGCGGCGGGAAAACGACCATAGGGAACGGGAGTTTGTTCATGGCGTATTCGCACATCGCACATGATTGTCATGTTGGCAACGAAACTATTTTTGCCAATGGAGCGACGCTGGCGGGGCATGTGGCGGTGGAAGATTTCGCCACGATTGGCGCGTTTTCTCCGGTGCATCAGTTCTGTCGCATTGGGCGATATGCGTATGTGGGAGCTTCGACGGTGATTACGCAGGATGTGCCGCCGTTTTCACGGGTGGTGACGGAGCGCAGTACGAAGAACTACGGCGTAAATTCAATTGGGTTGGAGCGCAAAGGATTTTCCAAGGAACGGTTGCAGGTGTTGGGGCGGGCTTATCGATTGTTGCTGAAGGCGAAGATGAATACTTCTCAGGCGTTGGCGGAGATGCGGGCGACGTTGGGGGAGTCTGAGGATGTGCAGGAACTGGTGAGCTTTATTGAGGCCGCGGAACGTGGGATTGTGAAGTAGGTGGCAAGGTTTTCGGAAATCGAAACTGTACTTCGACGCAGGTATCTCGGGGATTCCACGTTACAAGACCCACCTGCCACGGCAGGTAAACCCTCAAAAAACCCGAGGGTGGGGCACCCTTCGCGTTAGTGAAGACGAAGGCAAGGTTCTTGATGCGCATGAGTTCATCGGAAAAAAATTGAGCGCGCAACGTAGATCGAAAATCGAAGCGAGGACGGAGCAGTGGGGACTGATTGCGGGGAACGGGCGATTTCCGTTTTTGGTGTTGGAGGGAGCGCGGAGCCAGGGGCTGGAGATGGCAGTGATCGCTCTGAAAGAGGAGGCGTCGGAGGAGCTGGAAAAATTTACTTCGCGGATTCATTGGGTCAGCCTCGGGGAACTGAGTAAGGCGATTGATTTGATGCACCAGGAAGGCGTGACGCGCGCGGTGATGGCGGGGCAGGTCAAACACAATAAAATCTTCAGCTCCATACGACCGGATTGGAAGCTGGCAAAACTTTTACTTTCACTGCCGCGAAAGAATACGGACACGCTGATTGGCGCAGTGGCGCGGGTGCTGGGAGATGAAGGGATTCAATTGGTGGATTCGACACTATTTTTGAAACCGCTGGTGCCGGAAGCGGGGGTGCTGACGCGACGCACTCCGAATGAGCGTGAGGCCGCAGACATCGCTTATGGTTTTAGCGTGGCGAGAAATATTGCGAGCATGGATATTGGACAGACAGTGGTGATTTCGGATTGCGCTTGCGTGGCGGTGGAGGCGATGGAAGGCACCGACGAAGCGGTGGCACGAGCTGCGCGGATTGTTGGAGGAAAGCCGCTGGTAGTTGTGAAAGTGAGCAAACCCGGACAAGACATGCGCTTCGACGTACCCGTGATCGGTCTACCATCCATCGAACAAATGGTCAGCGCAGGGGTGACAGCGTTGGCTGTGGATGCTGGGCGAACGCTATTGTTCGACCGCACGAAATTGGTCGCTCTAGCGGAAGAAAAAGGGATTGCCATTCAGGCGTTTTCTCCACCCGTCTCGGAACCAAAAGCCGCAAACAAGGGAATGAGTCAAGGATGAGCGCAGCACCGGAGCGTTTGCCGGTTGCCGTGGTGGGGGCCGGTGAATTTGGACGCAACCACGCGCGGGTTTATCGCGAACTTCAGAATACAGAACTGCTGGGCATTTTCGATCGAGATGGGGCAAAAGCACGCGCCGTGGCCGAGGAATTTCATACTCGCGTATTTGGCGATCTGCAGGAATTGCGCGGGTGCGTGAAGGCGGCCAGCGTGGCCGTCCCTACGGAAGCGCACAGCGAAGTCGGTTGCCGGTTGTTGGACATGGGGATCGATGTGCTGGTGGAAAAGCCGATAGCCACCGATCTGGCGCAGGCGGATGCACTGTTGTCAGCAGCGAAAAGAAACCAGCGAATTCTGCAGGTCGGACATGTGGAGCGATTTAATCCTGCCGTGATTGCCGTGGAGCCAATCGTGAACCGGCCGTTATTTTTTGAAGTGCACCGGTTGGGAGTGTTTACGGCGCGCAGCCTGGATGTGGATGTGATTTACGATTTGATGATTCATGATTTGGATATCTTGTTGGCGTTGGTGAAGGAGCCGGTGACGGAAGTGAAAGCAGTGGGAATACCGGTTTTGACGGACAAGGTGGATATCGCGCACGCGCGGCTGGAATTTGCGGGCGGAGCAGTTGCAAATGTAACGGCGAGCCGTGTTTCCACGGAGCGCGTGCGTAAAATGCGATTCTTCCAGCAACACGAATATATATCGCTGGATTACGCGCGGCGGGATGCGTTGCGCGTTGGCGTGAAGAAAGCCGGACCGCAACCGGAATTTGGTTTTGAAAAGTTGCCGGCACCGGCAATTGAACCTTTGCATGCGGAATTGGACGCGTTTGTGGAATCGGTGCGTTCGCGGCAGGAACCCCGGGTGAATGGCGCGGCGGGGCGTGCGGCGTTGGAGTTAGCGGGACGGGTAATGACAAGCATCCATGAACACGCGGAGCGCGTCCAACTGGCTACACGTACATCGAATAAGCCAGTCCAAATATGATTGAACGCATACTTGTACCCCGGGACGCACGGTTACCCGCGGCAGCGGATTTAGCGGCTAGCGCACGACGGCGGCCGACGACGATGGACGAGCGCACGCTGGTACCGGCGATGCTGCCGATCGTCCCGCTGAACGGGCATTCCAACATACCCACAAATTTGCCGTTGCAGGCGATCGCTGCGCGAGTGGTGGTGCCGCGCGATATTTATCGTGAAGCGTACTCGGTGGTGGAGGACGTTTCCGTTCCGCTGCAAGTGACGGAAATGGATCAGCGCGTAGCGGTGCCGCAGAATTCGGCGCCTCCCGAGCCCGACGTGACGTTGCCGGTGGTGGATACCGAGCTAGTTGAACCCGATATTTTCACTACTGGCGAAGTTCATCTGATTGCTTCGCCTCCATCGCCGGAAAAAGCCCGGGCAGATTTAATCACGCGGATTTCTTCGGTGGTGCTGCACGTTCTGCTGATTGCGGCAATTTTGCTACAGGCGAGATTATTTCCAAAACATGAACCGACGGCCGAGGAAGTGGACATTGCACGGAAGCAACTGACTTTGTTACTGCCGCCGGGAGCGTTCGAGTCGTCGCAGCCGTCGTCGAAACCGGTACAACGTCCACCTGCGGTACACGTGGATCCGCGGGTGCTGAGAAAAGTGGCGCCCCCTGTTGTTCAGCCAACTCCAGCGCCAACGCCTGCGCCGGTTCCCGCGAATCCACTAAAGGAATTGCCGAGCGCTCCGATACCGCAGAAGAATGCCGTGGCGCCAGAACCGCAAACTACCGCGCCGGCGCCGAAGATCGACACACCCAAGGCTGGACTGAAACTGGAAACTCCGGATACGCCGGTGCCGCGTCCTAATTTGCAATTGCCGCAAAGTTCGGCGAGCCGCTCGATTCAGGATTCGCTGAAGGAGGCCACAAGAGATCCGAATAGCGGCGGGCGCGCTGGAGGGGTCATTGGTCCGATGCCGCGCTCAGCTCCTTCCCCAAGCGGAGGCGGTGGTGCCGGGCAAGGGGCGGGGACCTATGGAAACGGTTATGAAATTCTTACGCCCACGGAGGGCGTGGATTTCAGCGATTACATGAAGCGGGTGGTGGCCAGTGTGCGGCGAAACTGGTATGCGGTCATGCCGGAGTCGGCACAGTTGGGTGACCGTGGAAGAGTCGCGCTGCAATTCCGCATCATGCGCGATGGCAATGTCCCTACCGGGGAGCCGACGCGATTGCTTGGATCCGGGAAAGAGCCGCTGGACCGCGCGGCGGTGTCGGCGATCCGGTCGTCGAATCCTTTTGAGCCTTTGCCTCCGGCCTTCAGCGGGCCATATATCGAACTGCGCTTTTACTTCCTGTACAATTTGCCTCTCGAAGCCGCGTATCAGTGAAACCGTTGCGACAACAAATCGTGGGCAGCCTGGTGCTCACGTTCCTTGTGCTGCTGGTGCTGTTGTTTCGCGCGCGGCACATTTTTTTTCCATGAACACAATTGCGTTGGAGAGTTTGCCTTTGGTTGTCGTGGTAGGGCCAACGGCATCGGGCAAGTCCGTGCTGGCGGTGGCGCTGGCGAAAGCGTTGCGGGCAGAAATTATTGCTTGCGATTCGACGCAGCTTTATCGCGGTGTGAGTATCGGAACGGCCAAGCCGACCGTGAAGGAGCGGCAAGGCGTCGTTCATCACTTGATTGATGTGCTGGATGCTTCGGAGGCGGCGAGTGCCGGAGGTTATCGTGATCTGGCGGTGGCGGTCCTGGGAGATCTGCGCAAGCGGGCCAGGCTCCCGATACTTACCGTGGGGACTGGGTTGTATATGCGCGCACTGCTGGAGGGCTTAGCAGACTTGCCGCTGCGTTCAGAGGAGGTGCGTGAGCGGTTGAGGGCGAGTTCCAGGAAGCACGGCGCGCCGCATCTGCATCGGGTCCTGCAGCGGATGGACGCGGAAGCTGCGGGGAAGATTGCGCCGACGGATGAACAAAAGCTGATACGTGCGATTGAAGTTTGCATTCTGACACGCAAACCAATTTCTGAGGTTCATCGCGCTGGGCGGAAACCACTGGAGGGATGGCGGGCGTTGAAGATTGGATTGATGCCTTCGCGGGAGATGCTTTTCGAGCGCATTGATGCGCGTACGGAGGCGATGATCGAGAGTGGGTGGCTTGCGGAAGTTCGAGGATTGCTCGCGGCGGGGATCGCGGAGGATGCAAAGATTTTTGATTTCATCGGGTATCCCGAGATGCTTGGGGTGATGCGCGGGGATTTGTCGATGGAAAAAGCACGTGGGGCGATTCAATTGGCTACGCGACATTATGCCAAGCGGCAGATGACGTGGTTTCGGAAGGACAAGTCGATTCGCTGGTTTGCGGGACCGGGCGATGATGCCGAGGTGCAGCGCGAGGTTTGCGAATGGGTCAGCAAAGAGATTGACGTCGGCAGTCGCGGTGGAAAAAGCTAAGGCGTATAATTGCGAGGATGAGCAAGGCCCCTCCGCAAATGTTTCCGTAGTGCTGCCAGGTCGCACTTTTTGACGAAGACACCACAACACAATGTTTCGAACGCAGAACGCGCGCTGCTGGTCGGCGTGGGCTGGAAGCGAGTGCCACGGTTTCCGGGGATGCCCGCGGGCGAGCAGGGGCGCGTGTCTTTAGCGGAGTTAGTTGAGCTGGCGAAAAGCGCCGGCGCGGAGATTGTCGGGACGGTGTTTCAGGTGCGCGATTCGGCGGATTCCGCGACGCTGGTGGGACGCGGGAAGCTGGACGAGATTCGCGCGGAGGCCAACACGCATCGGGCGCCGCTGATTATTTTTGACAGCAATCTTTCTCCGGTGCAGCAGAGGAATATTGAGGAGTTGACGGAGCGGCGAGTGATCGATCGCACGCAACTGATTCTGGATATTTTTGCGCGGCATGCGCGAAGCCGCGAAGGGCAACTGCAGGTGGAATTGGCGCAATTAAATTATATGCTGCCGCGACTGACCGGGAAGGGCACGGCGATGTCCCGGTTAGGCGGCAAAAGCGGTGGCGGAGGAGCGGGTGGCGCGGGAGGAGCGGGGCGCATCGGCGTTCGCGGACCTGGTGAAAAGAAACTGGAGACCGACCGGCGGAGAATTCGAGACCGCGTCGGCAAGATTCAAACCGGTATAGCTGATTTGCGCAAGCAGCGAGCGTTGCGGCGGGAAGCGCGTAAGGCGGTGCCGCTGGGTACGATTGCGTTGGTGGGTTATACGAATGCAGGGAAGTCGACGCTGTTTAATGCGCTGAGCCGAGCGGAAGTACTGGTTTCCGCACGGATGTTTGCCACGCTGGATCCCACGATTCGGGCAGTTCGGTTGCCATCGAACAGACGGGTGCTGGTTTCAGACACCGTGGGGTTTATACGCGATTTGCCCAAGAGCTTGCTGTCGGCGTTTCGCGCGACGCTGGAAGAAGTGCAGGAAGCGGCGTTGATTTTGCATGTCAGCGACATATCCAACGCGCATCACGACGAGCTGGACGAAGAGGTGCACAAGATTCTGGAGGAACTGGGAGTTGCGGACCGGCCGATCTTGCGGGTCTTGAATAAAGTGGACCGATTGAAGGCTGAAGAAAGAGAGAATCTGAAGGCGAGCCCTAACGGAAGGAGTGACGAGGGACCGGTGCTGGTGTCGGCGTTGACGGGTGAAGGCCTCGATGAGTTGCTGCGGCGGATAGATGTGGCGCTGCCGACGGACCCGCTGATTTCGCTTTCGCTGCGATTGCCATTGTCGCAAGGGCGCACGTTGGCGTTGATTCACGC
This sequence comes from Candidatus Acidiferrum sp., assembly GCA_035996445.1. Lineage (GTDB taxonomy): Bacteria > Acidobacteriota > Terriglobia > Acidiferrales > UBA7541 > Acidiferrum. The sequence continues at coordinate 86,400 of DASYJM010000262.1, forward strand.
GCTTGGAAGGGTGCTGCGATCGGAAGTGGAGGACGAGGATATGTTGCTGGATGCCGAGGTGCCGGTGTCGATTGCGCGGCGTTTGCGGTTAAATGAGTACGTAGTGGAGGGAACTTCCAGGCTGGCTCTGACGTAATGATAGGAGGGAGGCAATCATGGCCGTGTTTATTTTGTGGTGTATTCTTTTTATTCTTTGCTGGCCGGTGGCGCTGCTGGCGGTAGTTCTTTATCCGTTTGTTTGGCTGATTACGCTGCCATTTCGAATCGTAGGAATTGCCGTGCACGGCGTTTTGGGACTGCTATCCGCGATGTTTTTGCTTCCGGTACGATTATTGCGTGGGCCCCGGCCGATTTGAAGTTGAGGCAGAAAAAAATTTTCGATTGATCTTATTGACGTTGCTCCGCGAAATCCCAAGCCGCACGTACGGCGTCCGCTGCGCACTATCGCAAAGCTGATTAGAGTAGTTACACTCGCGAGTGCAATACGATTTTGAGCGTTCCGAAAATATAGGTAACCTCCAAGTAAACAGCGCGAGATGAGCTTTGCGAGCGGGGTCGATAACAGTACACGGTGATAAATCCGCACAAAACGGGGATTTGCAGGTTGTGGAAAATTTTGTGGGAAACGTTAGGAGTGTTTTTCGAGAGTTTGCCGAACATTTGTGTTATTTCGGTATATTAGAAGGCATTAGTCTTATAAGTCCTCTCTCTTCATGGGCATATCCAAGCTTGAAGTTGAGGCGTCCAAAATGGCCCGCCGCAGTACCTTCGGCTTGTAAATCACACATTTGCACAGATTTGAGAGGCTAAGGGTTACGAATGAGTATCGCTCTTTGAAATTCGAATAGTTATGAGCAGTTGAGCGTAGGTATCTAAGTCAGCACCTGCGA
>DASYJM010000263.1:0-3029 GCA_035996445.1 Candidatus Acidiferrum sp.
AGTCCGCGACCAAAGGAACACCGCGATCGAGCCGCCAATGACAAGTGGGCCAAACCAGATCACGTTTGACGAGAGCCAGGTCGAAAGTCCCACCACAATCCGCGTGACCACTGGAAGTTCTCCGCCGGCTAGTCCGGAAAAGAGATCCGACATTCGCGGTACTACATAGAGCGATAAAAATGTGACCATGCAACCCGAAGCGAAGAGCAGGAACAGTGGATACGCGAGTGCCCCGCGAATCTTGCGGCGCAATCCGACATTACGTCGCATGTAAGTTACGTAACGCAGCAACACTTCATCCAAAGCGCCGGAACGTTCGCCGGCAAGAATCGAGGCAGTATAGATTCTGGGAAAGATGCTTCCCTGCGACGCGAAGGCTTGAGAAAGCGCCGCGCCTCCACGAATCTGATCTTCAACTTCGCCCAGCACCGCGCGCAAACGTGCCGAAGCCGCCCGCTTACGCAACATCGAAATCGCCTGGAGGATGGGAATGCCCGCTCGCACCAGCGCCGCCAGTTGTTGATTGAAAAGCAGAAAGTCTGAGGCTTTTACTTTCGGTTGGCCGCCGCGTCCGCCGAAGCTGGTCAGCGCAGTCACACCGGTCGTCTTCGGCGGCGTGACGTTGAAGACTCTAAAGCCTTCGCGCTCGAGCCGGGCACGGGCTTCGTTTACGCCTGGCGCTTCCACCGTGCGCGTCACCACTTCGCCCGCCGGCGTTCCCAATCGGCAAATAAACTCAGCCATGCCTATGATTTCTCTCGGTCAATATCGGCCCGAAAACTTAACGCGAAAGTATAGCATTTCAGTGAGACCGCGGCGCTCGCCCCAACGAGCTCTACCGTGTGAATCGGACACCATCTCGACATCAAGGAAGCGAGCCCTGGCTGTGCGCGGGCTACTGGTCCGTTTCGCCACAGGCCGTCTTGCGTACACGGTTACGCGTGCGAAAAGTTCCCGCACGCTTATTCTTAGTTGATTGGAAGAACGCATTCTCGCAGTTTGAGACACGCTGAAGGAAACTTGACTTCCTGAATACGGGGTAATATAAGCGTTTTCTCGGAGGCTCTTCTGCCGACCTCAAGCGATGTTTTTACAAAAAAGCTCATATCCGACGAACGAGTTTCCACAGCGGCGTCAGCCATCTACATAGTTAAAGGATGAATTATGAGAAATAGAATATTCGTTATGCTCACCGTTACCTTGGCTCTCTCAGTTGTAAGCGCGGTGAGTATCTTCCAAGGCCAGGGGCAGAATGTTTTGACCCCTAAACATGAAACAGCGACCCGGGTGCAGGAAGGGGTTATGACTGACCAGCAAAAGAAGCATAGCAAGCTTTATAAACGATATAAGGGAATCGCCAAGGTACGCGATCTAATCAGACAAGACGCCAATAGCAGTGGGGAACTAACTGTCACAGTCCTGCCCGGCTCACCCGAGCTCAGTCCCGAAGGTCAAAGTAAAAACGCATTTTCTCTTCTAGACAATCTTGCGGCAAAGGCAGACGCGGTAATAATCGGCAACGTTACAGATAAGGAGTCCCAGCTTACAGAGGACGGCACTTTTGTTTTCACCGACTACGCGATGAAAGTTGAAGAGGTGCTAATGGACAATAGTAAGGCGCATATCGAGCTGCAGCGATCATTAACGGTGACCGGTCCTGGCGGCAAGATTGTGCTCAATGGACGCAGGGTTAGTGTGACCGACAGATCCTTCAAGCCAATGACGACGGGCGGACGCTACCTTTTCTTTCTGAAATACGTCGCTGACACCGGTGCTTACCAGGCCGTGAGTGAAAACGGAAGTTTCGAGCTAATTGATAACAACGCAGTGCTCCTCACAGAGAGTCCAACTGAGTCGAGGAATGAGCGGAATCTTGAGTCGTTTCTAAGCGATGTGCGGATCGCTATCGCTCTCAGCCAATCAGATAAGAGGGAGAGCAAATGAATGAGCCCTTCCGACACCTGTCCCCCAGACGACGTGCTTTCCCTATGACCGGTTGGCTCGTTGTCGCTGCGACTATTGCTATCGCTTTGAGTTTTCACTTGTTGCAAATCGCGAGCGCCCAAGCGGATTGTGCACCGCGTGACGCTTCGATTCACGGTTGGCCAAAGGGATCTACCGTTTACTATGACGTCAGCGCTCTTCCTGGAGCCGCAAGAACCCAAGCTGTTTCCGCATTCAACAAATGGAATTCGGCCAATGGCAGTAATAGTTCCGGCGTGACATTCCAAGCAAGTGATGCCACACATTCAGCCACTTTTACTGCACAAGTTGGGTCCGCAGGAGGCAGATCAGCCGGTACCACAATTGCCACCAATAGCGCGACCGGAATCGTCACCAGTGCATCGACGACTATTGACGCTAACAACACTGCGCTCATCGATCCCGCTCAATCTGGTTACAGCAGTATCTTCGAAAAATTAATGCTACACGAAATTGGTCACACCATGGGACTGACTGATATGTCAGTACCTGACTCCTCGGCATCATGCGGCGGACAATCGGCCGGTCAAAGCGTGATGAACGGCAAGTGTGGGCTGAATGATCAAGGGAACAACCTGCCTACAAGCGTAACAACTTGTGACAATCAGAGCATCAATAATATTAATCAATATCACCCAACGCCATCTCCATCGCCAACTCCGTGCAACCGTACCTGCGGCAGTCGGTACGAATTGGATCCTGCTACCTGCACTTGTATTTATACCTACCAGTACTCCGGCGATGAATACTATGGTGGGAGTCCTATCGTGATTGACATCGCGGGCGATGGGTTCGACCTAACAGATGGCTCGTCGGGCGTTCTCTTTGATCTTAATAATAATGGTTTGCTCGAACACCTTTCCTGGACTTCTGGCCCTGCAGACGATGCCTGGCTCGCTCTCGATCGTAACGGCAACGGAAGAATTGATAACGGCGCGGAGTTGTTCGGTAATTTCACTCCACAGCCGGCTTCGACAAATCCAAATGGCTTCCTTGCGCTCGCTGAATTCGACAAGACTGCGAATGGCGGCAACGGCGACGGTAGA
>DASYJM010000264.1:0-21816 GCA_035996445.1 Candidatus Acidiferrum sp.
GGCGTGGAATGTGCGTACCGGCAGTCTCTTCTGGTCGCGAGAGATTTTTCGCATTTATGACTATGAATACCGGGAAATGGAGTCCACTTGGCCACAGTTCCTCGAAAGAGTTCACCCTGAGGATCGACCACAGATCGAGCAGAGCGCAAGAATGGAAGCCTCTGGAAAAGAGTGGTTAGATTCTCAGAATGATTTTCGAATCATTCTCCCGAACGGCACCATAAAGCACCTCCATTCTGTCGCTCATTCCGTCAGGGATGATTCGGGTGAAATCACCGAGATCGTCGGTACCGTAATGGATGTGACCGAACAGTGGAAGGCCAGAGCGGAGCTGGAGAAAGCCTTCGAGGAAATTAAGCAGCGGACGGAAGCTCTTCAGCGGAGTGAGGCTTATTTAGCGGAAGCACAGAAATTGACCCACACAGGCAGTTGGGCAGCGCAAGTCTCTCAGAAGGAAAACGTCTATTGGTCAAACGTCTATTGGTCAAAAGAGATGTACCGGATCTTCGGCCTCGATCCTCGACCCACGCCACCATCGCCCATGGAGGTAGCCCGGCGGTGGCACCCGGAGGAAGTGCCTCATCTCGAGCGTTTGGTCGAGCAGGCCATTCGGAACAAGACCGATATTGAGACCGACCATCGGCTTCTCTTACCAGACGGCACGGCCAAGTACGTTCACGTGGTCGGGCACCCGGTAGTGAATGCTTCCGGTGATGTCACTGAATTAGTCGGTACGACGATGGATGTCACCGAGCAGCACGAAGCGAGAGCGGCTCTGCAGACCGCGTATGAGCAAATAAAGGCGGAGGAAACAGAGCTTCGGCGGATGACCGACGCCATCGCCAGTTATATCTATGTGTTGCGACCGGATGGGACAGCCCTTTATGCAAATCAGACAGTGCTCGATTACACCGGTCTCACTTTGGAGGACGTGCAGAGAGAAGACCAGCGCGCACGGGTATTCCACCGCGAGGATTTGGAGAGGCTGCGCGAGGAGCGCCAGGAGGCGTTCGCGCGCGGTAAGCCTTTTGAACTTGAGCAACGAGCGCTTGGAAAAGACGGTAACTACCGGTGGTTTCTTGTCCGCTACAATCCCCTTCGCGACGACCACGGGAACATTATTCGCTGGTACGCGACTGGGACGGATATTGAGGATCGCAAGCGAGCCGAGGAGAGGATGCGCGACGAAAACCTTGCGCTCAGGGAGCAAATCGATCACGCGTTGATGTTTGAGGAAATTGTCGGCTCGTCACCGGCCCTGCAAACCGTGCTCTCCAGCATTGTGAAAGTGGCCCCCACCGATTCCACGGTGCTTATCACCGGCGAAACCGGCACGGGAAAAGAATTGATTGCTCGCGCCATACACAAACACTCGCGACGTTCCGGCCAAGCGTTCATCAGCGTAAACTGTGCGTCGATTCCTTCCTCCTTGATCGCCTCGGAGCTGTTTGGCCACGAGAAAGGCGCCTTCACCGGCGCGGTGCAGCGCCGCCAGGGCCGCTTTGAGCTGGCACATTCCGGTACCATTTTTCTAGACGAGGTGGGCGAACTTCCCGCAGAGACCCAGATTGCGTTGCTGCGAGTACTCCAAGAGCGGCAGTTCGAACGAGTGGGGGGTAACCGAGTTCTTTCGACGGACGTTCGCATCATAGCCGCAACCAACCGTGATTTAGCGACGGCTATTGCCGCAGGAACGTTTCGAGCCGACTTGTTTTATCGGCTGAACGTTTTCCCGATTGAGGTGCCTCCTCTGCGCAAGCGCAGGGAGGACATTCCGATGTTGGTCGAGTACTTCGTGAAACGCTACGCGGAGAAAGCCGGGAAGCGAATTCGCAAGATCGACAAGAATACGCTGGAACAGTGCCAGTTATATCCTTGGCCGGGAAATATCCGTGAGCTGCAAAACATCGTTGAGAGATCAGTCATCTTGTGCGGCGGCGATACCTTTTGGATCGAAAAGGCCTGGCTGGCACGCGCACAGCCACCAAGGCGGGAATTGCCAGGCCCTTTGCCAGACACCCTCCAGAATCAGGAAAAACAAATTATTGAAGCTGCCTTAGCGGAAAGCAGAGGGAAAGTCGCCGGCCCACAAGGCGCGGCAGCAAAACTCGGAATTCCCCGATCGACGCTGGACTCGAAAATTAAGCAGCTGAACATCAACAAGCACAAGTTTATGGCGGAGCGGTAGCCACCAATCGTTTCCGACTCCCGGAAATTCGGCACTTCCCGAATTGTCGTCATCCAATTCTCCCTCTACACCTTTGATTTCAGTGGTTTGCATGTGGCCCCCACGTTGCATCTTTCTCAACCCAGAGCCGTTATGGCAACTAATGCAGCAACGCCGCGGCGGACTGGGCCAAACAACATAACCATGACCTTGAGGATCGAGCGATCGGTGCGGCGGGGAATCACTGTTTTTACGCTAAGCGGGCATATGAAGGAGAAGGAAGTCGTGGAGTTGAAGGCGCTCTTTGATACGGACTACAGAACCATCGCTTTGGACTTACGAGACGTGAGGTTGGCAGATCGCGACGCAGTGAAGTTTCTAAGAGATTGCGAGGCGGATGGGATGAAGTTGGAGAACTGTCCGGCGTACGTCCGCGAGTGGATGGAAAGGGAAAAAAATTGAGGGAGCCAGCAATTGACAGCTCCGGTTTGGCAGAGGAGGTCAATCGGAATGATGAGGACATTTTTTTCGGCGCGGAGCGATGCCGCAGCGGTTAGCGATCTTCGAGCGTGGAGCGAGGAGCAGTTGATCGCAGCCGCCAAAACTGGAAGGCAAGCTCCCTTCGGAGAGCTTTGCGAACGTCATATGAAACAAGTCTCCTATGTGACTAGTCGGATCACACGAAACCGTGAAGACGCGGAAGACGCAGCGCAAGAGTGCTTTCTGAGTGCTTTCGTCCATCTCAAGGATTTTGATGGAAGATCTCAATTTGCAACGTGGCTGACCCGCATTGCCATTAATGCCGCCTTGATGAAGCTTCGTAAAAAACGCGGAGCGCGAGAAATTTCCATAGACGAGCCAAACCCGTCCTTTGAAACCGTAGCGCAACGAGAATTTCCAGACGGCGCTCCTGATCCGGAAGAGAGTTGCTCCCTTCGTGAACGGAAACGGATCGTGGTGTCAGCCATTTCGGGGCTGCGGCCGGGAGCTCGCAACGTTGTGGAGCTCATCCACTTACAAGGACACTCAATCAGAGAAACTGCACGAATTCTGGGGATTTCGACCGCGGCAGTAAAGACGCGGATGTTTCACGCGAAAATCAAGCTGCATCGAATGCCCTTGCTGCAGAGTGTCGGCAGCTCCAATCGGCTGACGCCAGGTAGATAAGGAGGCGCCTCAATGGGAGCACCAATGAAGACCGCAATTTCTCCGTTAAGGCAACCTAAAACCGAGCCCAATGCCAACTCGATTCACTTCCTCGATGAGGATCTGGCTTTAGTGCCAGCTTCTGGCATTCCGGAAGAATTTCATAAGCTGTCTCGCTTCTTGCCGGTGATCGTGCTTGTCCCGAAATCGTCTGTTCATGGTGAGACAACCCAGAAAAAGCCGGGACCCAATAAGTCCGTCACGGGCTTCATCGATACCAGCGATGTCTGCTCACCGCTGGATGCGGCGAAGGCCTGGTTGAGAAATCCCAACGCCACAGACACGTTTGAGTTTGGGGGAGTGAAAGGATGTTTTTCAACGATGGAAATTCATCGCAATGGTCGGCCCGTTATTCTCACATGTAAGGAATTCAAAACGCTCGCGTATCTGATCAGAAACCCTCGGAGAGTGATCTCACGGGACGAACTGCTCAATGAAGTGTGGGGATACGAGAACTATCCTTGTACAAGGACTGTCGATAACCACATTTTGAAGTTGCGCAAAAAACTAGAAACAGAGCCTGCCCATCCCAGGCACTTTCATACGGTCCATAACTCTGGTTACAAGTTCCTGCCCTAAGTCTTTATATTCAATTTTGCACGAGGAGAAACTAAACAGATGGCCATGTCCAAATCGTCTATCTGACGCTCCAAGTCTCCGATTGAGCATTTTCCTGACGAGGAATCCGTCAATCAATTCGCAAAAAGGAGCGACAGAATAAGTAAGTCAACGAAGGCTATGCGAGTAGCAAGAAGAATGTCTCAGTCCTTCTGCGTCGTTTTATTGCTGTTGACCTGTGGCGCGCTCTCAGCGCAGAACCAACAGCATCGCATTCGGAATATTGTTCTGGTCCACGGCGCCTGGGCCGACGGTTCTGGCTGGGAAGGCGTCTACGACACTCTTGTCAAGGATGGCTACAACGTCAGCATCGTCCAAGAGCCGTAGACGTCCTTTAAAGAGGATATGGCTGCCACCAAGCGCGTCCTCGCTCAAGAAGATGGGCCGAGCGTTCTTGTCGCTCACCGCTATGGGGGAGCCATAATCACGGAAGTGGGCACGGATCCATCGGTTGTCGTGGATCGGTTGTCGGCTTGGTGTATATCGCGGCCCACATGCCAGATGCCGGGGAGAAAGAGTCAGACGACGGAAAGCGCTTTCCGAGCGATCTCGCAAAATCGGGCGCCATAAAGAAAACGCCAGACGGTTTCACATATGTCGACCCGGCGCAATTTCATGATGGCGCGCTCTCCCCAAATCCTAAACAAGAAATTCCTGAAACTCCCGAGGCTCGCATCCAACGATTCAAAGATGTCGCACTAGCGGAAATCAAAATCAAATACGGCATCGGCGATGTCGATGACCGTTTCATCCGTGCAGCGCCGACCGCTGATAAATTCAGTTAGAAAAATGAGCCATTGACTACGCGGTGCTCCATCACCCCGTAAGGAATCTCACAACGGTTTTTACCGGGAGATGGTTCCCATCCAGTCGCGAGTTGTGGCTCCAAAAATTCTTTAGCGACAGACACAAGGTCATCGTCTGTGGGTGTTTTCTCTAGAGCCGGAATCGCATCGTGCCAACCTTCGGTTAGCCGACGCACACCGTTTTGGATTGGTGGTCCTGCAATTCGAAGAAGTAGTCGAAGCATGCATAGTTGACGCCCTGTTCACTTCGGCGCTTTGTTCCGACGTAGGTGATGGAACGATTCTGTAACCCCATATTTCCCCTCCTCCGGACCTCGGCGGCACGGGCGACGGTTCCGGCCCGTCGACTGTTCTTACATTCTAGGTTCAGGGAAATCAACGCGGATTAAAAGCCCGAAACCTACAAGGTGCATAAAAGTTTACCCGCCGGTCGGCGACACCAACTCCAAAAAATGCGTTTTCATTGGGGAAAATGGCGCGCCCGGGGAGGCTCGAACTCCCGACCCTCTGCTTAGAAGGCAGACGCTCTATCCAGCTGAGCTACGGGCGCGCTGGCGCATGCGCCTCATTCTAAAACAGTTCGAATTTCTTCTCTACGACAATTCGAGCTGACTGTGCCGGAACTGTGCCACACTCTTGCATTCCGGTCTAACTGTGCCAGAATTAAGTTCTTTAATTTCAATCTCAGTCTCCACGTTTTCTTGGTGATCGGAAATTGCACTCATTCTTGGGCAGGATCGCAGCGACGTGAGTGCGGTAGAGTTCGTTGAGTCTACGAGACTTAGTCAATGACTAGAACATCTGCTTTCACGTTCGCATCACCGGTGTACCAATAGGGGAAATTTTCAGCTTCATGAGCGCTCTCTACTTCCGTGGAAAGCTCGCTTTTATGCCCAGAGGTTCGCCAATCCGCCTGCTGGTCTCGCCGGAGTATTCGTGATTACTTCGTCGCGAGGGCTATTAGCGCCGGAGGCCATCGTGACGCTGGAAGAATTGCGCGCCATGTCCTCGGCCCGTATCGATCACAACAGCCCTCAGTATCGCGTTCCCCTTGAGCGCGACGCGCTCCTCCTGTCGAAACGCTCCGGGAACTACACGCAAGTCGTGCTCTTAGGAAGTATTGCTACTCAAAAGTATGTCGCCCCTCTCCTAGAGATATTTGGAAAGCGACCGTCAGCTCTGGCAGCTAGTAGCGACTCGGACGCAAACTTTTGTTTCTGGCGGCGACCAAGGTTGCCAGGCGCCGTCGCGCCCGCAGCAGCCGAGACTTCATGGCACCCATGTTCACGCGGGCCGCGGTTGCCGCCTCGCGACCTGAAAGATCTTGCAGGTCACGAAGGATTAGAGCCGACCGAAGTTTTGTTGGGAGTTGCTTGATACCCTTTTCAACCATGGTCCAGGTCTGGGTTTGAGCGAACAGTTGCTCAGGATCAGCGCCGCCCTCGATGACCATCACGGTCCCATGAAGATCATCACCGCTAATGCATTCCTCGAGCGGTAATGGAGAGTGAGCATTAATCCGGCGGCGATCCATTAGCGCTGAGTTAATTACAATCCGCGTGAGCCAAGTCGAAAATCGCGCGCGCCCCTCAAAGGATTCAAGATGCAGATAGGCGCGCAGGAGCCCGCATTGCAGCGCGTCTTCCGCATCTTCCTTATTGCGAAGCAACGAATAGGCCGTGCGGTAGAGCCTCGTCCTGTTACGCGTAAAGAGAAGAGACAGCGCCTCAGTATCCCCTGCACGCGCTTGCTGAACCAGCTCCCACTCTTCGCCTGACTTTGCCGCTTTTTCCCTGCCGACGACACTCCGAAATATTTTTTGGCCCAAGTCTGAATTCTTGGGCCGAGGATTAGGCGTTGACACCGGCATTCGTCCAGCCATCCAGGCAGCCTGATGCGTCTGTTGTTTGTTTAACATTTGGCTCATTGAACTGTCCTACAGTGAAACGGGTAGTGCTTAAATTGAATTCGTTAACTGGGAAGCAGCTTTGCTTCCAACATTTATTTCGTTGTAAGTGGCTTGGAATATCTTCATGCCCGTCAACCGATTACGGGCGTTCTGTGGATTTGGCTCAATGTCGGGTCGCTGAGGGAATACGCAAATCACGTCAGTATTTCGACAGGACCTCGACGGCTCCTGTGAATCCCGAACAAACCGCGCAGTTGCAAGAACAGGCTTGCAGGTCAGCTTCGCCTCACCGCGCAAATGATGGATTCTGTTCGGCGGCCGAAGGCTGAATTGATGCTTGGGTTTTGGGAGGTAGAAAGTAGCCGGCGCGCGTACGCACAAAAAGTTTTCCGTGACCAGGCGCGGTCACGCTGACGTGAACTTTCCGGTAGCCCGGTCGCCCGCTGTCCGGTGGAGAATACCCCACCGTATATTGGTGACGGATGTCGGCAGCGATGTCCCGGCAGACCTTCATAACCTCGACGAAGGAATTCGGAAAGTACGCCACACCGGCCGTTATGGCGGCAAGCTTTTGAAGGACCTTCGGGTTCTGATCCGCGTTGTGTTCGTCCAGCAGGCCGATGGCGTAAATCACCACTCCCGTCGACTGAGCCGTACGAAGTACGTCCGACAGGCGATGCCTGCTTGCGCTATCTCCACCGTCGCTGATCAAGATCAAAACTTTCTTTTCGCGATCATCCTCCTGAAGGTGCCGCATCGCGACCAAAATAGCATCGTACAAGGCGGTCCGTCCGTTGGCGTAGGGCGAGGATAGCGCGGCTCGTAGAACGTTGGCGTCGTTTGTGAACGGCACGTTTGGAGGCAGACCAAATGAAACCGTCTCTCCGACGTTGATCACGAACTCTCTGTCCTGAGGGTTACTTGCTTGTACAAAAGCCTGCGCGCCTTCAATGACTTCGAGCTGCCTGGCCGCCATGCTGCCGCTATGGTCGACGACCAATCCGACGGTTACAGGAATGTCTTCATCGCGAAACAGGCTGATTGTTTGCGGGCGCCCGTCCTCGCGAACGTGAAAGTTCGATGCTTGCAGTCCGGATACGAAACGGCCCTGCCGGTCTCTGACGACGACCGGCAGGGCTACTAAGTTGACTTCCTGAGAGATGACATATGGCGCTGGCTTGTCTTGTGACTCAGCACGGGCCTTAGCGAACAGGGATAAAACGAGTACGAAGAGCGTCAAAAGCACAGGAGCGGACGGCGTGAGCAACTTCGTATCAGGCTTACCCACTGCCGTCCTTCCCGCAAACATTCGCCGTCCTCCCTAGCTCGGGTGCGAACTTCCAAGCATCCGGAACATTGCCGCGATGCACGCCCCGAGAGCCATAGAAGAGGCCTAAGACTACCGCTGATTGTTTGCCGCTTCGTCCGCGTCGTTATTTACACTATGCGGAGTTGGATGGAAGCTGGCATCGGTCGGCATTATAATGATAAAAACATGAGCGACTTCTTCTTCGGCTCCATTGGCCTCTTCTGCCTTAATCGGGGTCTGCTTCAGCGCAATAACGCTGCTGTCCGAGGAGTTCTTCGCCTGTTGCGTGATGTTTGAAGTCATATTATCCGGCATGGACGGGACGGCCTGATGCGAGGCCTTTGCCAACTCTACAGCGCGCTTCTTTGGATACACGAACTCCCAGCCTACGTTCTCTCCCGGGTAGAACCATTCCTTGATGGCTTTTGGTCCCCCGGCGGACGTCTCGGAAAACTTGACAATGGTCTTGTCGCTAGGTTGCGGAGTGTAGTCCGGGATGGTGACGAAAGTTCCAATTAGTTTCGTTTCATCCTTGTTGAAAACCTGAACGATATTCCGATCACTTAAGCTGTCGAGCACTTTAAATACGTAAGTACCGGCGGGCAAAGCAACACCCGGCAGCTCCACTGGCTGGCTAAACGTAAAGATAGTTTTTTTGTCAAACTCGCTCGCTTCGGCGACAAACCCAGCTGCCAGCACTACAGTCAAAACACAAAGAAACTGCCCTAGTCGAAGTAAGTTCTTCATTGTCTCGGCCTCCTTTGCGGCATTAGACGACCGTGTGGGAGCATCTTTCGTTCCAGCACAAAGGTTGTGCTGACCGCATTGGCTATCACCGTGTCGGTGCGCTAGTTAGCTCCGAAGAATCCTTCGCGCCATCTATGCCGGGCCCACCTCAGCACCGGAAAAATGCCGGTAATCCGACACCGCCCCGACAGCAGGCCCAAAATCCTTTCGGCATTTCCGCACTCCCGTACAATGAACATTCTCATCTTGAGGAGCACGTTGAATGCTGAGCATCTCCCATCGCATCGGCAAAAGCTGGCGCGCATTGTGCTTGATGAGATGTATCCGTTTGTGGGGCTGCTGGATGCAAACGGCAACACACTTGAGATCCACCGCGCCGCGTTAGACGGGGCTGAGATACAGCTCAGGCCTGTCCTCAGTGTAACCACAATTGGTCCGATAGCTGCCCATTCTGTGCTCAAACTTTACGCGTAACCTGGCAAACGAAAGTTCCGGCTTGTTCACATTGCGCAATGCCGCTAAAGCCGGAAATTAACAAGACATGAATTTCCCCTTCAGTAGCGTGGTCCCAAGAGCTTGGCGTGCTTGCTTGCTACCATTTTTTTAGCCAGCAATAGTATGACCTTCCGATCTGGCTCCTCAGTCTTCGCGAGACATTTTCGCAATTTGTGGAGATAAGATGTCTCTTTTCCGGAACTTCCCCAGCGAGTGTCATCCGATAGCCTACCCTTAAGAGAATTCGGAAGCTTTGTCGGTTCTTCTCCATCGTAAAAGAGCTGGTACAAAGGAATCTCCAGCGCACGCGCAAATTTCTCTAAAGTCTCCAAGGTGGGAACCGTGTATCCGTTTTCCACTCGGGAGACATAGCACCGTCGCAGTGCTGTTTTGTGCTCAACATCCCTTGAGTGAGATGTTTTGCTTCCCGCAATTCCCGCAGTCGCTCACCGATAATCATGCTGTGGACTCTGCCCGGTCCTCCGGTCGCGAATTAGAAAAGTTCAAACCATCAATGGTTGGCGCAATGAGACTTCTGCTGTCCTGCTAAATCATGGCCCTCTAGCTAGGTCCCCAATGGAATCACACGAAAGTATTGGCACACACCTCTACCACGGTATAACTTGGCTGTGGAACAGCAGATTTTAGCGAAAAGAAGCCAATGAATTGCCGTTCGATTCCTGGCACCACCATATGCAAAAAAATATTTGGCACACTTTTAGCACTGTGAGGCCAAAAACGACGATTCGGATTAGGAGTGAAGTTGGAAAGGCTTTAGAATGTGTGAAGCACTTACTATCGGGGCGTAGAGCAGCCTGGTAGCGCGCCTGCCTTGGGCGCACGAAACTCGACTCCAACAACTCCGTCCTCTACTTCTAACTACTAACGTTTCCAACAAATCGGGGAATCTGCTTTTCGCTCGAAGCTATCCTCAATGAAATGAAAACGTTGGATTCTGGCACAATTTTGGTAACAGCGATATCTAGGGCGTCAATTTAGATCGGCGATTGAAGTGCAGTTCCGTTGACCAGAGCGTCTGCCTCTTCCGGAATCGGATTAGGGAAGAGTTGCCGACCGTCCGGAAGTTGGCCGGACCAGTCAATACAAGGGCCGTTTGTCGGTACTAATGTGATACCGCTATCCGACAGCGCGAGTGAGCAAGGAGGTCCAATGGTTGTTATTATGTGCGTCGCCTAAGAAACAACCGTAGCCCCCACCAAGGATTGGACCGCGGGTCTACGCCTACTGATCGACACGCGTTTCCTGATCCGCCCGGAAAAATGAAGATAGTCTCTCCTCATTTTGTTCGTAAGAGAGAGAGCGTTTTCATATTTCTGGACACTAATCGCTCTCACTTCGCGCAACAGTTTGCAATTCGCCTTATGATCGAGCACCTCCACTGTAATTGCGATCAGCTCTTCCCAGTCGTGCCATTCGCCGATGGCGTCCTTAACTTCGCCCAGCTTGTCGATGAACTCCTGATTGCCGGGGTCATTCGCCATCTCTAGAACATAGCGGAGCTCCTTGATTTTCAGTCGATAAGCATGCAGATTTTTTCTGTTCAGAGTGGCGGGACTAGCCAGTTCGCTGGAGAGCTTGAGCACGAAGGCCATGGCATCTGCTGCCGTTGTGTTTCGGTCGCCAGACCTGTTCTTGTCGTGGTTAGGAACAAGTTTTTGCAGATGGGCTAAAGTGCGTTTCAGTCGCCGCCGAAGTTCCGCGCCATACTTGCCCATCCGTGCGTGCAATTGCTCGGCACGCCGGTAACGTTCCGCCCCCAGATATTCAAGCAACTGAACAAGACAATCAAGCTCTTGGTCCACTTGTACAGTGGACGCATAGCCGGTGAGCACGTCCATGTCCCTCACCTTCCCGGCGCATTTCCGTATGCGGCCTAGGTGCCTCAGCAAGCGCCGCTCGTTGCGTTTGGAGTTCATATGCAAGGCCTCAAGCGTCGCCTCAAAACGACGTATCCGAGTGCGCAGATCGTGGATTTCATCCGGATTAGGCCGCCTAGGTGCCTTCTTCAGAAGTTTCCGCAACTTGCGTACGTTCTTTTTGATTGAACTTATAGCTAGCATCATGAGATATCATCAGACCGTCGCCCGCTACCTGTTACACGGTAAGTTGGCTCATAAAGTTCGGGTAAATAGGCGCCGACGCTTGCTAGTCCTTCGGCAGAATTACGTCTCAGGAACGCGCACCAATCTCTTGACCGACGCACGACGCTCACCGCCATTCTTCTCAGGAACGCCCAAAGCCAGACAGTCCATTAGATGACGCCAATATCCGATTGGTCCCAGAGTCGGAGCAGTGCGGGAATTGTTTTTACATCCGCCGAGCAGAGAACAGCGTAGCGTAGCCGAAGAACGGAGGCTATACCTTTGGGTTTCTCCTTTCGATAGAAGCATTCGCCACGCACTCCATCGGGACAACGCTCCATGGTAAGAATTCGATCATCGACATAAGGGCGGAGCTTCGGAAAGATCCCGGCATAGAATTCGACAAGATCCAGTTTCGTATAGCCCTCATCTGGCCAAAAGAGCTTGCCGGGATTCGATACTTAGATCAGTCGTTTCCTTGCTCCTCGCTGCATTCAACTCTCCTGCAATACAACTTCCCGCGGACTCTTATCCTCGCGCAATCCTAAAAAGACGGGTTGACGCAGCTTGCCATCGCTCGTCCACTCCGTGAAGGAAATCTGCGCCACCAACTCTGGCGACAAGAACGTAGCGTTCTTCATTCGAAGCGGAGGTACAAACGGGGACTCTTTTCGGGCCAGTGGCTTAAATTTGTGGAACAGTGACAAAAGGGTCTTTTCGTTGAAACCCGTGCCAACCTTCCCGACATAACGCAATACGCCTTGCTTATAAGCACCGAGGAGAAGAGCTCCAAAATATTTACGTGAACCAGCAGGCTCCGTATACCCACCAATGATGAATTCCTCTTCCTTACGGATCTTGACTTTCAGCCAATACCGCGATCTACCCTCGACATAGGGCGATGCGGCATCCTTCGCAACCACGCCTTCAAACCCGCGCCGCTTGGCCAGGCGGTATGCCCGAAAACCGTTTTCGGCCAATCGCTCTGCAATCAACAGCACGTTTCCGGACTCTATGGCATTTTTAAGGGATTTGCGACGAACGCTTAGCGGTTCCGCCCGCAAGTCTTTGCCATTCGCAAAGAGGCAGTCAAAGACGGCATATTTCGCTTCACCGGCGTTCTGTTGCAAGAGTTGAAAACGTGAAACGTTCTTTTGATCGAAGACCACAACCTCGCCGTCCAGCAGGAGCGTAGAAGATTTGAGGCGACGGATTGCCGCGGCGAGGTTCGGGAAGCCGCTTACGCGATCGATATCGTTCCTCGTTCTGAGCGAAAGCTTGTTCCCTTCCTTGTAAGCGAAAATCCGGATTCCGTCATACTTTTCCTCATACACCCAATTCGGCTTGTGGAAGGGCCGAGGAACAAGGGTCGCCAACATTGGCGACACTCGGAAGGGAATTTTCGTATTCCTTTGAGGCCGCGCCATCTCACCGCTTCAGATGCTCCTGCCGAGTTATAGGTTCTGCTTATAATTGGTCCATGGACGTCCAGCAGACTTCCATAAAGTCAAAAACTGCAGGGCCTGGCAGATGGAAAAACGCATCATCTTCCACGACCATACCGTTCGTCCGATTGGCACGCCTGTGCCTCACGATTCGCAGTCGCCTGCGCAACGAATCTTCTTGCTGTCGCCTGCCAACGCTTCCGGCATCCGTGGCAACAAGCTGCTCAGCGGCCGGGCACAATTTGATCTGGCTTTGAGACTTCGCACCATGGGTGCGCCACTGGGGGAAATTTTCAGCTTCATGAGTTCTCTCTGCTTCCGAGGAAAGCTCG
Source organism: Candidatus Acidiferrum sp. (assembly GCA_035996445.1). GTDB lineage: Bacteria > Acidobacteriota > Terriglobia > Acidiferrales > UBA7541 > Acidiferrum. Next base: position 13,137 of record DASYJM010000264.1, read on the forward strand.
CCTATACCCAGAGGTTCGCCAGTCCGCCTGCTGGCCTCAGCGGAGTATTCGTCATTACGTCGTCACGAGGGCTATTAGCGCCGGAGGTCATCGTGACGCTGGAAGAATTGCGCGCCATGTCCTCAGGCAGCATTGATTACAACAACCCTGAATATCGCGTTCCCTTGGAGCGCGACGCGCATCTGCTATTGGAACGCATCGGGAAGGACACCCAAGTCGTGCTATTGGGAAGCATCGCAACCCCAAAAGTATGTCGCCCCGCTCCTAGAGATATTTGGAAAGCGACTCGTGTTTCCATGCGACTTCGTTGGGCGCGGAGACATGAGCCGGGGCGGATTGCTCCTTCGCTGCTCCCGCGATTCAACTCAGCTGGAATATGTGGCGGTAGCGAATGCCGCGCGCCGGGGTCCGAGACTCACAAAGTAGAGGCACTGGCTGCACTACTTGCCTCTCAACAAGAGCAGGACGTCAAGCAAACAGAGGAGCGTGATCGCGACTTCGAGAACAAAGAGGCGGGTCTCATTGAATTGATTGACCATAAACTCGTATAGCTCGCGCGCCGTTTGCAACTTCCTTTCTACCAGTTCGCGGTAATCGGGCAGGCCCACTCGGGAAGCTGCCAAGCGGTAGACGAGGGCGTAAAACGTGTCACTTACAAACTTAATCGCATTGTCGATCCTCTCCGTCAACTCCATAACGTCCAGACGGATTGTGTTCAGGCGGTTGGCGTCGCGTGGAAGCGTCCATCGTGAAAGCAAGATATTTCTTTTTCGGTCGAGCGTGTTGTAGACGTCGGAAAGCACTCGAGTCATGAAATTGTCATAATAGCGAAACTCCAGCAGTTGTATTTTGGCGTATTCCAGAATTTGAATCGTCCAAGCGGCCTCGTCCGGGCGATCGTAAACGAGCGCGGCAGAAGACCCCACGACCAGCAGGTCTGACGGGTAATACGAAAGGCTTGCCTGTAGTATACGTTCCGTCGTCGCGCGTGCAAGGCGAGTCTGCTCGCCGCGGATTAGTTGAGCGATGTGCTCTCCGTGAGCGGACAGAAGTTCGTCCGCCGTCAGAGCCGCTCCTCTCTCTCCCCGAATTTCGTTAAGTTCGACCACCAGGTAGTTTTCCTGAAGCCACTCTTCCCTCGGTTTGATGACCGCCGGCGTTATTCTTTGAAGATGTCTGCCAACCACGGCGCGCCCTTCGGGTTCGATATCAGCTGAGTCCATCCAACGGGGCGCTTGCGCCAGGAGCGCATCCCAAGCACCTTCAAACGTCACTTCGAGTTGCATCGCCACGATCGCATATTCGTAGTATTTGATTGTGCAGGTAACGTGCTCACTGCTACTGAGAGTGACCGGTTCACTAGGCTCCGCGATCGGTGGATTCTCGAAGCGAATATATTCAGGTGTGCGCCGCGGAAAGTCAGGTTTCGTTGAGCCGCCACGGGAGCCCAGCAAGTCTCGTAGCTTGTTCAGATCAAAAGCCTCTCCGACATCATAGAAAAACAAGATTCGGAAACGGCCGCGGAGGAGCATGAGCTTCCTTTATCACTGAAGACGTCAACTGGAATAGCCGGAAGGCACGGCAATTCGCTGCCCGGTTTAGTCACTGGTGTTGCTCACATCTTCGAGCCTGTCCTTTTCGCTGAAATCGACCACTGACGAATAGATCGTCCTGGTAAGGTCTTCTGCCGAGACTTCAGAATGGGACGTAACGACGGCAAGGAACCGATCTCCATACCGTCATAGTTGTGGGCTTCCACAACGCCGTCCGTATAAAGCACGAACAAATCATCACCGGCAGCAGACCCTTTGAACCACTCTCGAAACGGACATCGGACAACAAGCCCGAGACGGGGCCGCCTGTTTCGAGCCAGCCCGCTCCCCGCGAGTGGGCTCTGAACAACAAGGGAGGGTGATGCCAGTGCCCAGGGCAATCCTGACGGCGGGCATGAGTTCCATGAGAGGCTTCGCCGAGGAGAGCGAAACGGCAGCCGCCGAACAGTTCCACGAGCGAATCACGGGCGTTTCCGGAATCCGTCCAGCGACGCAAATTGTTGCGTATCACCTGAATGGTGGTGCATCGTTTGATGCCACACGGAGCGCTCCAATCCCCCGGGGTTTCGATAGCGTGCTCAGGCAGCCGTTTGCGTGGGAAAGCTTGCGGCTCGCCTGATCAAATCGCGTACTTCTTCATCGCTGGTTTGCGAAAAGTCTCGATACCACTGGCCTACTCCCCAAAAGGGCTCCGGAGTAACGGCGCAAACCACTTTATCGACTTCCGACTCGAACTCGGCGCAGGTGGAGGGAGAGCCCACTGGCACGGCAACGACGATTTGTGCGGGCTGTTTATTTCTAAGCGCAAGCGCGGCGGCGCGCATCGAGGAACCCGTGGCCAAACCGTCGTCAATCAGAATCACGGTACGCCCACGCACATCTAAAGGCGCACGGCCGCCACGATACTCCCGTTCCCGGCGCTCCAGTTCGCGCTCTTCTTTCTCGGCCATGGCATCGACTATCTCATCAGGAATGTCCAGCGCTCGGACGACCTCCTCGTTCAGGACTCGCACCCCGCCGGTGGCAATAGCTCCCATGGCCAGCTCCTCTTGCTCAGGCGCTCCAAACTTGCGCACGAGGAAGATATCCAGAGGAACGTTAAGGGCCTTGGCCACCTCAAAAGCCACAGGAACGCCACCTCGCGGCAAGGCAAGCACAACTACATCCCTGCGATTGGCGTACTCCTGAAGCTTTTCGGCCAGGAGGCGGCCCGCTTCGGGTCGATCTCGAAATGGGAATATGGCGTCAGTCAAGGATTCATTTCCGGGATCAAACTCGGGCAAGAAATCTCCCACTGCCTCGTTGGTGGCCGAGCCTGCGCCAACGACGCAAAGCGGGAGATACCCCGCGACTTTTTCCCGATAGGAACGCCTACAAAGAGATCGTGATGCGGTTATCCACCGAAGTGACCCCCGGCGCGGACCACGCCGCACGCTCCGCCTCTTCCTTCTCGGCCCAAGAACGCACCGTTCCTGTCAGGATGACCTTGCTCCCTTCTACTTCAATACCAGTCCGCTTGAGGTCGTACATGACACTGCGCAGGAGTGCCTGCTCGATCTTTTGCTTTATTTCCGATGGTGCCACTCGAGGTGTTACGTTGATGGAATTGATCACACCCCTGACGCCTGTCAAGCGGCGGACGACCTTCTCGGCATCTTCCTTCTGGTATTGCCACTGGACCTCACCTTTGAGAGTCACCCAACCCTTTGCGACAGCCACGGTGATCTTCTCCGTTGGCACGGCTGCATCCCACGCCAGCGTTTGAATTGCGGCAGAGGCGATATCTTCATCGCTACGCTCTTCGGCGACCGGGAGCTTTACCTCAATTTCATTGACCACCGCTTTCACACCGCGGACTCGGAGTGCCGCTGCCTCAGCAGCCCAGCGCTTCGTGTAGGAATCAACAGAGCCCATGAGTGTGACCATTCGCTCTTTGACGGCCACTCCAATCTCGTTGGGAAGTATGCGGGGATCCCACTTCAATTCGAACATCACATCATTCTGGATTTGCTCGTCGCTTCGGATTATCGCTGCGGTTGCCATACTTGTTCCCCCTTCATGCCGACTGTCACGATGAGCAGCTTTCATTCCAACTTCAGACCTACTTGGATTCTGGACTATCTTCCTTTCAATCAGACGATTACCCTGGGGCAGCGGACGTATGCGATCCATTTATGAGCGGACGAAGAATCGCCGATGACGGAATCTCGACAGTGTTCCGACGCCAATTCGACGAGGCCCGGCTGCCAAAAACGGCCCTCGCCCTTTTTCGCCACGCTGCTCTGCAAAACTCGCAAAGTGCGAGCCGGTTGTCTCAATCGGCCCTGGTGACTGTATCTGTCAGTTTGATCGCCAGGCGTCAGCTGAGTTTTGAACTTCGACGAGCAAGCGAATTCTTTTTCGATTTCGCCAGGGTCAATCGGAAATGAGTTCGCCCATGGCGAAACACGCAGACGTCAGGTGCTAGCTCGCTACTTCGAGTGCTCGATGAGTGAAGAGGGTCGGATGGGCCGGCTTGTCGTGCGGCCTGAACCCTGCAAGCTTGGTTGAAGAGCAGATCGCGCGTTCTCCGCAAAGCGCTTGATCCCACAGAATAACTGTCGGCTGACTGTCGTTATGCTGACGCCAGTTTGGGCACTTCGAGCAGCGCACAGGGCAGCAATACCCAAAACTCAGTCAAAAAGCTTACGCTATTGCAAAAACCAAAACATGTTCGCAGTGGTTGTAAAGATGCTCCGTAGTGATTCTTAAAAAGGAAGCCCCGTGCGATTTGCCCGGCTCTGCAACAAACCGTTCAGATCTCTCCTTGCGTCTATCCTTTCGGTCGCGCTTGCGATTCCATCATCGCCTGCGCAAGGCGAACCACCCTCTTTTACGCCCGAACAACTGGATAATATTGTTTCCAGGATCGCACTGTATCCCGACCCGCTGCTGGCCCAAATCCTCACCGCGTCCACGTTTCCTGACCAAATTCCGGAGGCTGCAGAGTGGGCCGACGAGCATCACTACCTCACTGGGGCGGAGTTGGCCTGGGCCATTGAAGCCGACCATCTTGGGTGGGACCCAAGTGTGCAGGCGCTGCTCCCGTTTCCTTCTGTTCTCGACATGATGGCTTCGGACATGGACTGGACGAATGATCTAGGCAACGCCGTTCTCGTAGACCGTTCCGCAGTTATGGATGCCATTCAACGCATGCGCCGTAAGGCGAAAGAGTACGGTTACCTTCGCTCTAACGACTATATTACGGTGCGAGAGGGACCATACATTGAGATTGAGCCGGTCAATCCGGACTTCATAGTCGTTCCGGCGTACGACCCGTGGGTGGTATTCGCGCCGCCGCCTCCAGGATTTTATGTTGGTGGGGCCATTACGTTTGGCTTCGGGGTTACTATCGGCGCGTGGCTTCGGCCTTGGGGCTGGGGGGCTTGCCGCATCGGCTGGGGCGAGCACGCCATTTTTATTAACAATGTTCGTTGGGAGCGTGGATGGCGTAATCGCGGTGTGTACGTGCACGGTTATCCGGGGATTCATCGTTACGTCGCGGCAAACCGCCTCGAACATCACGAATTAATCCATCGCAGTGCCGTGGAGCGCGGGTATGCTCGCGCGGGTCACGCATTCCACGAGGGGCACCGACGCCGCTGACGGGGATGAAGGGTTTTGACCGCATAGCGGTTTGCACGTCAGGGCTTTGAACGTTTGTTTAGGGCACAACAAGAAAGACTGGACGACAACCGTCCGTGAGGCAAAAATGAAAATCAGAAATGCAAGAATCGTTGCTGGAATCGCGCTTGTAATTTTTGGCGCGGCATTAGCAGTGGCCGCAAAGGTCGAGAGTGACTATGACCCCAAGGCAAATTTCTCGCAGTATAAGACCTTCATGTGGATCAAGAAGCCCCACATGCCAGACCCACTGATGGATGACCGCATCGTCAACGCGATTAACTCCGAGCTGACCGCGAAGGGGTGGACGCTCGTTCCGGAAGGCGCTGACGTAGGCGTGGCCGTCCACGTGGCGACAAGAAAGCAACACTCATTGGAGACATTTTATGACGGGTTTGGAGGTGGATGGGGCTGGCATCGGTGGGGCGGTGGTTTGGGAATAGCCACGACGCACGTGAACACCTACACCGTGGGGACCCTGGTGGTTGATCTCTTTGATAGCGCTACAAAGAAAGTAATCTGGCGGGGCTGGGCTACCGACGCTTTACCCGACAATCCATCAAAAGAAACAAAGAAATTAGATAAGGACATCGAGAAGTTGTTTAAGGGTTTTCCGCCAAAGTGAGTGTTCGACCGGATGATGATCTTCAGAATTAGCGAGCGCCCCGGCGGACGGGCTTGCTACGATGGTGCCTCAGTTCGCCTTTAGGTTGTAACCGTAACCTTGGTTGTGAAACGGCTTTCCAGGTTTGTGTCCGCAGGTGTAGTCCAACCTAGACTAACGTATAGTGGCGAGTACTACCCGGAAGTGGTACTGGTGACAACGTCGGCCGGGCAGTATTTCTCTTTTTTAATATTTCTGATATATCAATCGCGTTAGAACGGTCCCGGCGAAGCCGTAGTGTCTCCCCAAAGGCATGAAATGAGTAGTGGACCCCTACCCGGCGCATCGTCTTCAGCAAGTGAGTACCTCGCTGGCCGTGAAGCCTTGCAGCTTGAGCGCGAGTTGCGCAAAGGCGTTGAGGAGGCAGAGAAGCGGACGAGCGCAATCCTGGAGAGCGTCACTGATGGCCTCGCCGCCATGGACCGGGACTGGCGCTTCACGTATGTAAATTCAGCGTGGGAATCCTTTAGCGGCAAGACTCGTCAAGAATTGCTTGGCCACACGATCTGGGAACTTTTTCCGGAAGTGACGGGAACAATCTTCGACCGCGAATATCGGCGGGCCGTCGCCGAAAATATTTCGGTTTCAGTAGAGGATTACTACTCAGCTACGCAACGATGGCTTTCGGTGGGTGTATATCCATCGGGAGACGGCGGGCTGGCGCTATACGCTCGCGACATAACGGAGAGAAAAAAATTCGAGGAAGCGCTGTTGGCGAGCGAGGAACGCTTTCGCGGTTATTTCGAGCTGGGATTAATCGGAATGGCGATCACCTCGCCAACGAAGGGCTGCGTGGAGGTTAACGATGAAATCTGCAGAATTCTGGGGTATGAGAGAAGCGAATTACTAAAATTGACATGGGCAGAGATGACGCACCCGGATGATCTGTCCGCGGACGTAGCCAATTTCCAGCGCGTTCTGTCGGGTGAGATCGACGGCTACTCGATGGATAAGCGCTGGATCCGCAAGGACGGTAGTGTTATTCACACATCGATGTCGGTTCGGTGTGTGCGCGACGCAGATGGTTCAGTCGACTATTTTCTAGCCCTTCTGCAGGACATCACCGCACGAAAGGAAGCCGAAGAAGCATTGGTTAATGCGCGGAATTCCCTTGAGCAGCGCGTTGCAGAACGGACTAGCCAGCTTTTGATTGCCAATGAGGAGCTGGGAATACAACTTGAAAAGCGCGAGCGGGCGGAAGACAAATACCGCCTGTTATTCGATTCGATTGACGAAGGCTTTTGCACTATCGAAATGATATTTGACGAAAGCGATAAGCCGATTGACTATCGCTATCTTGAAGTTAACCCGTCGTTTGAGAAACAGACCGGAATTAAAAACCCGCGTGGCAAAAGAATGCGTGAGATTGCTCCCCAGCACGAACAGCACTGGTTTGAAATTTACGGCAAGATAGCCTTGACAGGCCAGCCGGCACGGTTTGAAAACGTCGCCGCCGACCTGCAGCGGCGGTATGACGTATATGCGTTTCGGGTTGGAGAACCTCACGAGAAGAAAGTTGCCGTACTCTTTAATGACATCACCGAGGGAAAGCGCAAAGACGAAAGACTCGCCGAGAACGAACGGCGATTTCGGTTGCTCATTGAATCCATCCCGCATCACGTTTGGAGTCTTCGCACAGACGGTTCACTCGGATATTGGAACCAGCGGCTGGTGGATTACACCGGACTGACCGAGAAAGAATTGCGAACTGGCGGCTGGGCCGCACTGCACCCCGGCGATGTGCAGCGCGTCAAGGCTGCATGGCAGACGGCTCTTCCGAACGGAACGGAGTACGAAGTGGAACAGCGGCTGCGCGGGCGTGATGGCCGCTATCGTCGTTTTGTCTCTCGCGCAGTCCCAATAAAGGACGAACTGGGCCGGCCGGTCGAGTGGTTTGGCACCAACACGGATGTTGAGGACCGTCGTCAGATGGAAGAGGCGCTGTACCTACTTCAAACAGAATTGGCCCACATTGCACGAGTAACTACACTCGGTGAGTTAGCAGGCTCTATCGCTCACGAAATAAACCAACCCCTGACGGCCGTGGTGAGCAACGCTGATGCCGGCTTGGCGTGGCTGAATCAGTCTCCGCCTAATGTTGATGAAGTGCGAAGGGCGTTAGAAGATATTGTGAAACAGGGACTTCGTGCCAGTGAGGTAATCATCAGAGTCCGCACGTTGATGCGCAAAGGTCCGCGCCTGTCATTGGTGCTGAACGTGAATGACTTAATCGAGGAGATTCTAATTCTGGTGCGACCGCAGATCCAGCGACGGCAGGTTGAACTGCGAACCGAGCTGGCTGTGGACCTTCCCTCGATCGCCGGCGATTCCGTACAGCTACAGCAGGTGGTCCTTAATCTGGTGTTGAATGCCATCCAAGCCATGGACGGGCAGGCGGAACATTCGAAGAAATTGACTCTCGTTTCGCGCCGCGAGGGGCCTCACGACATCGTTATTTCTGTTCGTGATTCGGGCGAGGGAATCGCCGCCCATCAATTGGATCAACTTTTTCAGCCATTTTTCACCACCAAGCTCGGCGGAATCGGCATGGGACTGGCCATCTGCCGTTCGATCGTAGAAGCACATGGAGGCAGAATCTGGGCTACATCCAACGTTAACCATGGCGCTGATTTTCAGTTCAGTTTGCCGGGTGTAGGCTATTGAGATGGCAGAGACACAATCAACCGTATATGTGGTGGACGATGATAGCGACGTTCGCAACGCGATGGATACTCTCTTGCGATCGGTAGGTTTGAGGGTCCGAACGTTTACGTCCGCAACAGAGTTTTTACGCGCGAAA
>DASYJM010000265.1:0-5416 GCA_035996445.1 Candidatus Acidiferrum sp.
GGGGAAAGCCTATTCGCTCGAGGGCGATGCCCCCGCTGCCGAAAGAGAATGGACCAAGCTCCTTTCCATAGAAAAGGAAAGTTTACTGGCGGGCCAAGCCCACTTCGGGCTGGCAGGTCTTTACAGAAAGCAGGGGAAGACCGAAGCTGCCCGGCATGAAATGCAAGAATTCCAAAGATTGCAGACGAGCGGCAATGCGCCGCAAGCCCATCCCCAAGACGAATCGCAGCATTAGCCACTATGGGCTGTGAAGTTGCAGAAGCGGCAACCTCATGCTCATCGCACGCCAGAAGCCTCGTTCAGCAGTGCACTTTCTACGGCCCGGTTTGCAAGCAAGAACTGCGGAATTGCGGGCCATTCCCGCAGATTTGTCCGGGCAATGCAGGCAGATTGCTCTGCACTTCAGAATTGTTGGTAGAGAGAGCAGTCTCGCGCTAACCCTTCTCCGCGGGATTCCTTGCTAACAGGGAAAAATACAGGGATTTATTTATTCTTGGATCGAAATTACGACCAAGACTCGTCCTATTGAACTCATTCCACTGTAGTGTTCGCAAAAAATGGCGTTAAACGGACAGGGAATTTTGCCCAATCCTTTTGACGAATTGGCCGGAACGTTAATGATGAAGCATTCGAAGGATGGGAAAGCTTTCGGGGAAGAGCCTTTTAGAAATTGCTTTGGAATTAGATAAGAATCATTTCCTCCCAAAGAAAAGCCTTCAACCGAAAGAGTGGGCTGTCATCGCCGAGCATAATCAGCACTTTCCTCGGGCAGCGATCACAATGACCTCCGCTTAATAACCCAATCTTCGAGCTGCGCGCTGTACAATCTCTCCGTGCTCCGGACCCTCGCCGCTGTTGTCTTATTGTTAGGGACCACCATCCACTCTGCAGATCTGAACTCACAACTAGCCCGTATTATGGTTGGACGTTCCGGAACGGCGGTCGTTCTCGACGTCAGTTCTGGCTGGGTACTCGCGGCTTACAACCTTCAAGTTGCCGCGCGTCAGTTGGCGCGCCCGGGCTCTGCGATTAAGCCGTTTACTCTGCTGGCGCTTTTGCAGTCGGGCAAGTTGCGCTCAACGGACTCGCTTGTCTGTCGGCGCCATCTTCACGTCGGGCGGCACGATCTGTCTTGCTCGCATCCCTCCACGGGACCGTTGCAGGCAGCGTCAGCGCTCGCCTATTCATGCAACGACTTTTTCGCAACATTCGGCCTACGCTTGACGGCTGACGATCTTCGCGCGGCATTCACGAAGGCAGGATTCGCATCCCCTACCGGACTAGTGTCGAACGAAGCCATCGGGTTCATTCGTTTGGCCCGCAACGATGAGGAGCGGCAATTGCAGTCAATTGGAGAAGAAGACATAAGGGTCACGCCGCTCGAAATGTTGGCGGCGTATCGTAATCTCGCCCTACGCCGTTCCGCCAATGACACAAATGACGGTGAACGTACGGTCTTCACAGGGCTTGAAGATTCAACGGACTACGGCATGGCTCGGTTAGCTTCGGTCGAGGGAATGAAAGTGGCCGGTAAAACTGGGACAGCGCGCACCGATCACGGATCATGGACGAATGCGTGGTTTTCTGGATACGCGCCCGCCGACAAGCCTGAGATCGCGTTGGTCGTTTTCCTTGAAAAAGGTGTGGGGCCCAGCGACGCGGCGTTCCTGGCTGGCGAGATTTTTCGGGCCTGGAACAGCGGTAAGAAACGATGAGTCGATATGTCTATATTGGATTGCTGCTCCTACTCAGTGCATACAGCGAGGCGCAACAACGAACCCTGCGGGTGCGTCTGTTTTGGCAACATCCGCCGACGAAGATTCATATAGTTCCTGAGCGGGCCACCATTCGAACTTGTGCCTCTTGCCCAAGAGAACTCGTGAATGGTGCAGTGGATATCGCCGGACAGGGTTCAAGAATTATTGTTGCGGACCACTCCTCGTCAGATCTGTTTCTCAGCGGTCACTCTCGCGTCAGCGGCGATGGGTTCCCGCCTTTTGCGACGGAAGGCGAACTCCACATTCAAAGTCGCGATGGCTTTCTTCTACTCACGCTCCAAATGTCATTGGAACAATACGTGGTGGCCGTATTGCAAGGGGAAAGCGTGGGTTTCAAGTCGGAAGAGGCGATGAAAGCAATGGCGGTGGCTGCCCGTACCTATGCTGTTTATTTTGGCTCGCGGCACCGCGTCGAAGGCTTCGATTTCTGCGACACAACGCACTGCCAGGACGTTCGCCTCGGCAACGAATCTTCTCGCGCACGCGAGGCAGCAGAAGCAACGGAAGGAGAGTTGTTATGGTTCGAAGGCCACCCGGCAGCTACGTACTACCATCGCAGCTGCGGCGGTGAAAGCGAAGATGTGCGCGCGCTAGATCCAGATTTGGATGCGCCGTATTTGCGACGACATCACGATGACTATTGTCGGCGCACTTCTGATGAGTGGGAATCGGAAATTAGCAAATCCGATCTCGCACATGCCCTCAACCAGCGGATAAAGTCGGTTGCAGTAGCTGCTCGGTCTAAATCAGGACGAGTGCGAACACTCTTCGTAAATGATCGTCCGATCAGCGCAACCGACGTTCGGTTAGCTATTGGACGCGCCCTGGGTTGGGACAAGGTGCGCAGCGATCTCTATCAACTCGAAGATCTTGGGGACAAGATTTCGTTTCGCGGACGCGGCCAGGGGCATGGAGTTGGACTCTGCCAGATTGGAGCAGACATTATGGGACAGGAGGGCCATAGTTATCGCGAGATATTGGCTTTTTATTACCCCGGAACCGCGATCGGAATTAATGCCCAGGGTCTCGCTTGGGAGAAGCTGCCTAGCGCGTCGATCGATCTCTTCACTACAAGAAGAGAAGACGCGACTACCCTGCTTCCCTCCGCTGAGCGCGCGTTGCGCTTTGCGACGCAACAAGCGCAATGGAATCCGACTGTTCGTCCGCAAGTAAAGGTGTACCCCACAATCTCCGTTTATCGGGACGCAACCGGCCAGCCGGGCTGGGTGGCCGCCAGCACACGCGGAAACACGATTCGCCTCCAACCGATCAGTACCCTTGAGCGCGCCCAAGCACTCGACTCCACGTTGCGCCACGAGTTTATACACATGTTAATTGAGTCAAACGCCACGCCCGGCACACCGCTCTGGCTTCGCGAAGGGTTAGCGATTTACCTTTCAAATCCAAACGTTAGGCCGGCGAAGGTCGATGTCGCCGCGCTTGAACAAAAATTGCATTCTTTGCGTACCGAAAAGGAGACGCGCACCGCCTATCGCGAAAGTGCCGCCGCAGTAGCGGAAGTTGTCGAAAAGAACGGGCGGAATACCGTTCTCTCCTGGCTCACGACGTCAGGGCTTATCACGCTGAAATGAACTGCCTTCCAGGTGACAGATTCTAACGTGATCCCATCGGCGCGACCGCAATCGGTTCCGGGGACTCGAAGCCCACCTCTGCAGCGCCAGTGCTGGCGGCCGTAATCGCTGCACATAAGACGAGCCATGCCGTGACCATTAGCAGATAGCCGACTCCAAAACGCACAACCATGCTCCATGTTTGCGTGTTCAACGCTGACGGCCTTGTCGGCGTGATCCAGACAAGTCTGTACGGAAGATACGCACCGACGACAAAGCAAATAGCGTAGACGACCCAAAAACGTAGGTCGCGAATTGGGCGAAACGCAGCGGCGGAATAGAAACCGCGGAAGTTCTTGGCCGCAACTTGAGCGCCAACCGGCAAAAGCAGAATCGGCCAAAAAAAGAAGTATACAAACCACAACAGCCAGGAAGTTGCCGAAAACGTCGATCGGGGCGTTACCGAATGTCGAGCAAATCCAGGTAGTGAATGCCGGCTCCATCCGCCAGTTTGTTCGCTGTAATCCCCCAGTTGGCCGATACACCAAAGCCCGAGACCGAATAACAATGCCCACACCAGAAACGCCGCGATACAAACGTAAGAACGCCGCAGCGACTCCTTCAGGCTTTTTTCGGCTGAGTAAAAGTAATCAAATGTCGTGCTATGCAGCCATAGAGTCGCAAATGCGATCATCAATCCGCTGACAATTGTCAGGGTAAATTGCAATCCGGTTGCCTCCGGAATGCGCGTCCAGTAAAAGAACGCCACGATCAACAATGCATTGGCAACTGCGTGCAGCAACCACAATGCCCGTCCCTTCACCACCGCATGGAGCGTGTCTCTTTCGAAAGTTCGCATCTCAAGCTTCATTTGACCTCCAGCGTCACCGGATCACTGGTGGCGAAGTATGAAGGTTGATACATCGGTTCGACCTTCCCCGGACTCACACGGAAGATGCCCGGATTCACTACCTTCAGCAGGTAGACGTATTCCTGAGCGCCGCCTGAAAAGTAGGTCTGGAAGAAAGCCGCATGGTCATCGTGAAACTCGCGGCGCGTGAACCACCAATTCCACCAAGAGGGCTTTTCCGTCAATTCGTACAACTGGTCGTGTTCGATTAATTCTGTACCGCCAGGAATCGGGTCTTCTACCATCATGTACTTCCACTTTGAACCAGTCACTGTGAGCCGGACAGCCAGCGTGTCGCCAGTTTGAACAGGGCCGCTAAGGGGATCGAGCTTATACCGGATCCGATTATTTTCTCGCACGGGCAAGAGTTTGAGGTATTCGCGCGCGAGAGTGAGATTGAACGAACCGGCATTTGTGAGTTTCTTTTCATCGGAGTAGTACTCGGCACGCACGGACCAGTACAACCTGCCAGGTCCTTTCTTGCGAATAACAACTCGATTGTTCGGGCCTAACTGATCTGGTCCCAGTTGCACACTTACCAGACTCGGGGAAAACGCATCTTCCTCCCTGAATTGGCGAGTCGAGACTACCTTCTCATTGACTAGGACCTCGAACGAATAGTTTGGCTTCAACTCGCCACTTTGTTTCAGGAAGTCTGTCAAACCGAATACCACGAACGCCGTTTGCTTAGTCGAATCCCACCAGTATCCTTCGTTGCGATGAGTCACAAGCCAATACGCTGCCTTGGGAAGCAATGGACTATCCGGTTGCACCTTGCTTAGGAACTTCGCTGCAAATGCGGTCGCCTCGGGGCTGGCATCAGTGTCGAAATCGAGCATTGGATCGCGAGTGAGATCCCAGTGTGCCGTCTGCTCGTCGACAATCGCGCCTTTTCCCACCGTACTGGCGAGCTCTGCCACCCGCGGGTCATTAGCGAGGTTCATGCCCAATCCCAGAATCGCGGCGCCATATGCGCTAAGATCAGATCGCTGTTGCCAAACGGAATCAAACACCGCCTTATCTTTAATCCCGGACAATGCCAAGGAATACGCCATGTATCCGCGCAGATCCGCAATGATCTTTTGATCGTTATCAAATGTGCGGCGCACCCATGCTTGCGCTTTCGACAGTCTGGCCGGATCAATTTCATACCCGAC
>DASYJM010000266.1:0-3771 GCA_035996445.1 Candidatus Acidiferrum sp.
TCGAGTGCCACGCTAAACAGCCGAAGCATTCACATGTTAAGAATACTCCTCAATACCGAGAGTTCGTACAGATAAGGTACGGATTTAGCCCTCAGCATACCGCTTGATGCCGCCGCCGTATCGGTATCGCCACATCTCCAATCAGATAACCACCTTACCGGCATTGGCAGGTTGGTGCCTGATGAAAAAACTCTGGGTCCCGCGTTAGGCGATGATTGCCGCAAAGCTGACAAGGCTTGTTGCAGAGCTGGGCGGCGGCTGCGCACATGGTTGAACGAACAATCGATCTGGCACGCTTGCGAGAGTGCGACTTGCGCAAGGGTGATTTAACTTCTCCAGGCTACCGTGCGTCACTCGCGGGCTTCGTAACTCACACCGCGAATTTGGATTGCAATACTTCCCGCCGGTTATCTCGGCGGGATTTTTGCTATCGTTTCCCAACGTTCCACTGTTCAGACCACGATTCTAGCTTTTCGAATTCGTTTGAATCAGATCCGGGCACGTTGATTTGGATGCTGTGACCCTCTCGGAGGGCATCAGCACCAACCGCCGTTGCAGCTTCTAATGCGGCTTCTTTCGAACCGTATGCACCGATTCGCTCGCGGTCGCGAAATAGCGACCAACCAATCGGAGCCTTGGCGACATTGTAGACAAAACTGCTCATAGTCTAAATTAAAGCTACAGCCAGTATGATAAGGCAAGGCCAATGACCGGCGACCAATCCAGGCTCCTCAAGCCGCTTGACCGCGTTTGCTGGGGAGCCGCGATAACGGATCTTGGCTCGGTTACGGGAACGTCTTGGAGCGAAGTCACCATTTCTTGGGATGACGGAGAAGCAAGTTCAGTTTCGCACAACGACATGGCGTGGGTTGAGCGGGTGCCCTCAAGACCTTGAGAAAGAAATCGAAACTCGATCTTCAATGCGACGAAGCAGGTTGGCCGCTCAATACAACGCATGGTTATTACGTCGGAAGCGGGAAATGGAGTTTCGACGAGATCATTAGTTGCGGCCATCTCCATCGACATGTTCACCGCCGTGGGCGCCGCGGTGAACGCGCTGCCCGGCGGCGAAATCGCCCACGCAGGTTTCGCATCCATGTCACTCCTCCATGAACCGCCCGCGACTCGATTGTCGCGGGTACCGCTGAGCCTCATTTCCACCGACCGGCGGTCCACGAAGATTCAATTGGACGCCATTGCCCGGTTCCTCCCGTGCTTCCGACCGAAAGGATAGCACACCTCGGTACGGCAGGAGACTACTGCGCTGGGGATTTCGATCCTGCTTGTTGTCGCAGATGGGACGGACGACTTTGGTTTTGGCATTCTGCCATCGCGAACCATCGTGTCAAACAGCGGTAGAGATACGCCGATATATTCGGCTGCGAGGGTTCGCCGCAAACCGCGTGGCCATGTGGAAAAGGATTCTCTTTCATAGCGGCTCCTGTCGCAAAAGATGTAGCTTTGTTCAGCAATCGTGATCGGATTATCGGAATGCGAAAGCTGGAAAGACCGACCAAGCTTCTAAGTTTCAATGAACTGAATTCGACGCGCGGAATTACGTTCAGCCGTCGTCACTTGGCACGACTGAAGACGAAAAGAATTTCCCCCGGCGCATGGCGCTAGGAGAAAACCGGATAGGATGGGTGGAGTCTGAAATTGACGACTGGTTGGCGGCGAAATTGGCAAATAGGAACGTGTGACCTCACGTCAACTGTGAAACGATTGTCAAGGGCGTTGGCGCGCGGTTGCGGAACCCTAGTGCACTGTCACTGAACCTGTGCACCACCGGCGTGTCGTGCGCGACAGGCGTCGGCGAAAGGCGATAGGTTGAGTCGATCAACCCCATGCGGTGAATGATATCATGGCAGGAATCTTACTTCTCGGCCAGCCTCAAGGCGCTGCAGTCAAGGCGGAAGCTGGTTCGCTTACCGTCGAGATTTCCGACGCCACTTTGGAAGTACATCGAGTGCCATTCAGCGAAGCTGGAATGGCTGAACGTTTCATTGCCGATCCTTTATTCTATCGAAACCTTGCTGCCTTCCTCGCATCTGAATTGCGTAGACAAACCGATATCGCAGACGGCCAAGGCAACTGCGGTCTAGTCATCAAAGGCCAGTTGACAGAACTTGCCGAAGGGTTTGAGAACGTCGCGACGGTCCTCACTCCACATGAAGGTATTCTTACGCCTCAAACTGCGGGTCAGGCGGCGCTAATCATCACCAACCTTCGTGATGCGTTCGCGGCTTTCAGCGAAGACCACCCCGAATTGTGCCACTTGCCGTTATTGGTTTGGCTGGTTACGCATTGCACCAGTTCGGCGGCGTTACTGCGGATATCGGCGCCTTGATTTCTTTCGCCGTCGTGAAGAAGGAAAAGCTTTCGGATATTTTCTCTTCATGCGAGCCGCCCGTGACCGGCGACCAATCACGAGCACTCAATGTCGGTGACCGTGTTTGTTGGCATGCCGATAAGAACGATCAGGGCACGGTCATAGAAACAAATTGGGCTGGCGTAACCGTCAAATGGGATAATCGCAGCGAGCAGGCCATTCTTCACAACGATATGGCGTACGTTGAGCGGGTGCCAACGAAAACAATATGAAATGATCGAGTTTCTAAAAACCGTTCCGTGGTCCAGCGGGATCCTATGGGATTCTCTTAGTTGAAGACCGCTAGTCAAGCGAAGCGTTCGATGGGTACGGACGCGTGTCTCGTTTCCATAGCTCGTTAAACTAAGGCAGGGCAAAACTGCCGTGCCAATGCGATGGGGACAATAGTTTTCCTGTTGGCGGATGAGCGGGGGAATCCGGCTGACGTCACTGGAGGGCCGAGTTTGACCCTAAACGGACCGCGCCGTTGCTCCCGCATGTACGAAATTCAAGAGTTCTGCACCGCACAGGGCTACTTCGAGCCTCGACCCCCGGCGATGGAATAGTCAGCGATCGACATGGGACGCTCAAAGCTAGCTCAGCAACCAGATCACTGCTGCAAGATTCAGGAGCGCGGTTCCGGCGGGACCGAGGGTCTTCATCCGATCCTTAATTAGCACTCCTACAGCGGTGTCACAGACCTGAACGATGATCATGCTGCAAGCGATCGCCTGTAGCCATGGAGTCGAGCCGGTGAAAAATGGAACCGCGCTTACTAGTACCAAGGCTACACTTCGCGCACAGGTGTATAGCGCCACGTTGCGGACTTCGCTTGCTGTATTGAAGGCTGCCGCGATAGAAAAGCCGAGACTTATAACGGCGCTCACAGCCGTGATAAGCGCGCAGAAGAGGAACGGAATGCTCATTCAGGCTGCCAATGGTGTCGACGCGCCTTCTCAGGACACTGCTTCAAGCGATTATCAGGTAGAAAATTCGGTGGCTACGTCCGATGTTGGCACACTAGAACATCCCGCGATGTGCGCGAGATTGCTCTCGAGACTAAGCGCATTGCGGGCCCTGCCAGAGGCTATGTGCGACCTGGAGAGTCTGCGTCATGCTTTTCCTTGTCGCCTCCATGCCGCGGTCAGAACGCCTTCAGAACCGGCAAACGCGAAATGATCAACGTTTCACAACTGATCTGACATGGACCTTTTTCTTAGCCCGACGCCGCTCAATGCCTTCGTGTATCATGGCGCTCACGCGTTCCGCCATGCTCGCACGGCGCGGATGCGGTGGGAGCGCGTGGCTTTCCTCAAAGCACCGAAGAGCGGCGCCCGTCGGGACAATTCGGTGGTCTCAGCCGGTGTTCTACGCAGCGTATCAGTCAACCCAAAAAACTCGGC
>DASYJM010000267.1:0-12952 GCA_035996445.1 Candidatus Acidiferrum sp.
CAGTAAAAAAACTAGTTTGTGGTTGCTTCCAAGTTTACGCCCATCTAGCATTCCCCCCGGGCCCAATTCAGTTCTTCCCGAAGCGGAAGACAATTCCACCTGTGATTTGAAAATCATTTAGCGTCTTGTCGGCTCTGACGATTCCTCCAGGAACGCCCGCCACATTGCTAAAGGTGCTCTTGTATTTACCAACTTCGTCACGGAGGTCGAAGCGAAGAGCGAAGTTATGTGTGAAAAAAAACTTTAGTCCGCCGCCAAAGTTGCCAGTGAAAGCCGTTTGGCTCCGGTCTAAACCCGATTCCATCAAGTTAGAATTAAGTTGGGCGGGTTCGTTGTTGCTACTGAGCGCAAGGTCGCGCCGCGCCGCGCCGATGCCTGCGGTTACATAGGGAATCCATTTGTCACGGAAAGAAGAAAAATTGTAGACGTAGTTGGCCCATGCCGAAAACGGATTGGCGACGCTGAATTCGGCGGCATTGTGGTGGCTAAAGTTGTAGAGCACCCGGCCGCCGATGGGACTCCCTGTTTTTATCTCCAATCCAAAACCAGAGCTTTCCTTATTGACGGGAGCCGAAAACCCAGCAAAGAAAGTGAGTTCGGTTTTGCCGGTGCGCGTGTCATCGTCCAGGGGCGGAGTGGCCGGCCGGAGAACGCTTCCCGTGAGACTGTGGGTGACAAACCCTACTGCAAAGAGCACGAACATTCGGAATTTGCTTCGCATAATTTGTTCTTTCTCCTGGCCATGCGGCCTGAACCGAGTGAGTGAGGTTTCCGCCGAGTCGCGAACCCTTTCGTCGGACCGTCTAAGGAAATGCAATAGGGCAGCCATTAACAAAATCATGTAAGTGTTTTGTTTGTATTGAAGAACTCAAAAAGAGAGCCTTAACAGCGACAGCGCGCCACCGCAGGCCCCACGTTCTGCGGCAATCTGTCTCTTGAAAAGGTTCGCGAGTTCTTTAAGAGAGCCCTTGTGTGATTGCCACGCTAAAAGATGAATAGAGCCTGGAAGTCGAAAGAGCGGTTATTGCCAGCTTGCCGGTCAGCACCCGAACTGTAGGCCATCGAATTCGACAATCCAAACAAAGGCGACGCAAGGTTTCCAATAGGGGTTCCAGGATTGTTGGTGTTAAGCAAGTTTCTGATGGACGCGGACAGCCTTAGCTTGAATGGACGCTCCGCTCTAACCGGCACGATTAGCCTGCCCAAACTGAACTCTCGGCTCACTCGCATGCTGACCGTAAAATAAGGTGATCCATTGCCAAAGTTTCTGGGAATAACACGCTGTGCGGGCGAGGGGTTTGGATCAAATGCGCCGAATTTGGTAATTACCACTCCAGGTTTCAATAGGTTAAGAGTAACTGCGGGACGATCGGTGAATAGTGAGTCTCCATTGGCGTCCCTGCCGGTAGTGATATTGAACGGAAGACCTGAACGCACAATGATGAACGGACTTATCTCCAGGCCTAAAGGAGTTTTTGCCGTTCCACTGAAAAAGAACCGGTGGCGCACGTCAGTGGCAGACCGTCCGTATTCAGCACTGAGGTCATATTGATTGGCTGGAAACGAGCCGGCTCCGTCAGTGGTATCGAAAGCTTGGCCGTAGGTATATCGGGCGAACATCGAGAAGTCTTGACTGAAATGGCTTTCAATTTTGGCGAGGAATTGATTTTGGTTCAGAATGCCGACGGATTCATAGGAATAGGTGTTTACATTCGCCAATGGTCGCGCAGTTTCCAGGTTGGAAGGCTGGCCAAAAGGGCGCGGCGCGGTTGTATTTCTCGATTGCAGCAAGTGCATACCGTGAGTGTTTCGGTAGGAGAATGAAGCGATAGTCTTCTTTGGCAATTGAAATTCTATTCCTATAGCGCTCTCTATGATGCGCGGCGCGCGAAGGCTCGAATCAGCTTGACGGATGGTTTCAATCGGTTGCAGTGAACGGAGCACAGATATCGCCGGAACTGTTGGAAAGAAATTAGGTTCTCTGATAAGAACTTGCTGTTGGCTGATGCCGTTGAAACGCAGGGACTGGAGAACAAGCTTTTCACTAAATCGCTCGTAAAAGACGCCGGAGCCCAGTCGTAACACGACGTTGCGTTTTTTAGCCACTCCGCCCGGGAGCGCCCAAGCCAAGGACACGCGTGGAGCGAAATCGGTCCAATCACCCAGATGATTCTGCGTTTCATATCTGAGACCGAAGCCCAAGTTGAGGTTTGGGCGCGCCCGCCAATTGTCTTCGACAAAAACGCCGACGTCAGTCTGGATCAGATTGGCTGACGGATTTCCGCCCGACAGTAAAAATTGGGAAGCTCCGCCACCATGCTCGCGAACTGCAGTATTTGAGAAGCGTTGCCGGGAAAAGAGCAGGGTCCGGCGATAGCGTTCGAGAGAGTCGATGGTGATGAGATCAGGTTGACCGGAAGGATTTCTGACGATTTCATTGTTGGCGTCTAGGCGCGGCGCTAATCCCCCCGCGAAAATGAAGTTGCCATTAAAGTTCTGAGAAGTTGTATCGCTAAGTGAAGTGGAGCGGATCTTCCCCCCCAACTTCAAAACATGAGTGGTCCTGGAGAGCGAAGTATAGTTTAGGATTTCGAAGCGGTTCTGGTGCGTGCGCGAGGGGCCAACTGCAGCTCCACCGCCTACGAATGAATCGAGAACCGTTACCGTTGGACTAAGGTCTTGGGCAGAAAACACTGTGGCGTATTTCGTGTATTGCGCTCGAAACTCGTTGATGGCCCGGGGGCTGAGAACTGAAGTATTCGCCACCTGCACCACATGCTCGCCGATGCTGGAAGAATAGGCATTCGATGGCAGAAAGATTTTGCCAACGCCGGCGTTATCTTGCTGGGAATCAAACCACGAATAACTTGCGGTGAGCGAATTCTTCGCATTCCAGTGATCGTCCAACCGAACAGTTAAAGCGGTTCGCAGGCTTGGATCAAGGACCGATCGCCGGAGGACGAATGGATTGAGAAGCGAATCCAGGATTTTTGTATTGATTACCGCGGCATCACCGATCTGGCGGCGCTCGACATCAACGGAATACGCGAGTTTCTGGTTTATTGGACCGGTGAGATTTCCTCCATAACGCCGGCTCTGAGCGACGGGTTTGTTGGCAGCGTAAGGATTGCGCGAATTCAGCGTCGAGTCTTCGATATTGAAAAAGGCCTGCCCATGCAGTTTGCTGGAAGCTGGATTGGTCGAAATTTCGATTCGGCTCAAACCCAAGCGATCATGTTCAGCGGAGAAAGGGTCACTGTTGATGCGCACTTCTCGAATCGAATTTTTGGGCGGTAGTCGCGACTTTGTAAAGCCATCCACGATGAACAGATGACTATCTGGCCCAACCTCAGGGCCCGCCAACGCGAGGAGGTCTGCTTGCAAGTCGTCTGGATCATCTGGCAGCGCGTCTAATTGCTTCCCGGAGATAACAGTCTGATCTGCGTTATCGGTCCGCTCAATACTTAACGCTTGATCGGAGGTCACTTCGACGCGCTCCTCGATAGCTTTGATATTGAGCGTGAGATTTAGAACCTTGGACTCGGTACTTCCAATTTCGAACAGAAGGCTCTCGTTCGGTGCGAAACCTTGTGCCTCGAAGTGAACTAGATAGCGACCCGGAGCAAGGTCGACCACATCGTAAGTACCGTCATTTTTTGTGAGTGTCGTTTTGATCGTGCGGTTTTCTTGAGTGACTGTCACGGTCGCATTGGCGATTGACCCACCGGACTGATCGCAGACCCGTCCCGTCAAACTGCCGCGCGCTTGACCAGCGAACACCGTTTCTGCACGGACCACGGCGACGAAGAAAATCAACGAATATACAAGCAGGTGGGATGGTTTCTTCATGAGACATGGGTGGGGCTGGGCTTGACCCGCAGAAGACGCGATGCATGCAGTGCCATTGGCATCCTTGCGGGTCAATTGCTGCTATTACGCTGCTCCTGGGCCGCCCTCTTGGTCGGTGCCGTCCGGCCCACCGTCCGGTCCACCAGCCGGATCGCCAGCCGGATCAGGCGTCGTCGATTCGTCATCGGCGGCCTGGAGTACCGACCCAGTCTTGCTGACGTTTGAGGTGACGCTACTGGTCAGCACGCGGCCACCCAGCAGGATCATCGCTGCAATCGCGAACAATGCAGTCATCTTTTTAATATTCTTCATGGTTCGGCAGCTCCTTAAACTGCCACAACCGAGGCGTGCACTTCGGACGCCACATCCAATCGAGATTTTGCGTTTAAGTTGTTGAAGGCAAACCTATGAATTTTTTTTACGGAAGGGCGAGATATAACGTCGCGGCGATCTGCCCCACCCTCGAGTCTGAAGGCTGCAATTTTGCCACTTGGCCTAGGGGCCGTTTTGGTACAGGTGGAGGGACACTCACAATTACAAAGGAAGTAGTTTTAGCGGAATTGAACTTCGGACGCCCGCGCGCGAATTAGTGCTCGTGCTTGCCGAAACTATATCGCAACAAAAACACGTGGCTCGGCGGCGTTTTGCCGTAGTCCGTCGAAAATACGTATTCGGCCAAAAGAGCCCGGTTAAAGCGCCAGCCCACACCGAACTCCGAATAGTAGGACGTCAAGCTATCGCCCGTATAGCCATTCGGAGCGAAGGTGCCGTCTGAAGTCAGCAGCCGCCCAACACGATCAGGGTAAAGCGTGAGGTCGCTGTAAAGATTCTGACGCACCGTCAAGAGTGAGCCGTTGACGAACAAACTTTTCCAGACATCTGCCTGGACAGCGGTGTGCGCCGAGAAGAAGGGGCTGCTTCTGCGGTTGCGCTCCAAGGGATTGCCGGTTATTTCCTCTGCCCGCAGCGTCGCGGTGTTTGAGAATCCTCCAGCGAGGTCGAGAGTTAACACCACACGGGGACGGAGGGCGTACCCTAGGCCCACAGCGAAGCTTGATCCTGTTGTGCGGTTGTGTTGGTGCGAATTCACGATCGTGGAAAGCCGTAGCTGCTCGTCCAAAGAGAGTACAAACCAGGAAGCCTGTGCTCCGTAGAACAATTTTCGCGTCAGCACGCCACGAAACCGGATGCCTCCCTCGGAGAAACGTCCCGCACCCCGGGTAAAATCCAACGGCTGCGGTTGTGCGTCCAGCGTATGGGAGACGTTGCTGAAATCGGCGGAAAGGAATCCGTAGTTGTAATAAATTCCGATTTTTCGTTGTCCCGAAAAATCGTGTGAGACACCGAATTTAATGCGATTTTCGGCAAGATTCGATCTTGAGTCAACTCGTTCGCTTGATATATTTCCCGGCGCGTCTTGCTGCGTGACGAAGTTGAGGAGAGATCCCGAGCCTTGCACATGATCCACACCGAATCCGAGGCTCGTCTTTTTCTCAGCTCCAAACGCGTGCGACACTGCCACGGAAGCTGAAAACAAAGAATGGCTCGTAGCATTGGACGATGCGCGCGTCCCGGTGGCGCCTGGAAAGAAACTCGAGTTCGCCGCATCATCCACGGTAAAAGATTGAATACCAGTCCGAAACACCGTCACCCCTCCGCCGATGGATGTGCGGTGGTCGGGCAATGGTGTAAAGAAAGATCCCTGAGGCGAAAGGCTATAGTCGACAGATTTTCCGGGATTAGAAAAGAAGGCGGACTGAGTATTATTGATACCCTGGCTGCCGCGAAACTCTGGCACCAGGAATACACGGCCCGCTGGAGCTGAAAACTCCGTTGCATACGCGGGGTTCTCCAAACTATCCAGAAAAGAATCCGGGTAAGCGGTAAAGCGAAGGTATAGAGGCCCGTGCCGTGCGGCAACTACGTCCTCCACGAAACGATCGTAAATACCCGCTGAACTCTGAGGTGAAATAGCATTTTCCGACTGCTGTGCATCACCGCCAGAGCTGGAAACTTGACCTTCGTTGTTGTTGCCGCCGTCCTGACTTCCGCTCTGCACATTTAAATCCTCGCCCAGAGCCGGCGCGAAGAAGCGTATGTCCTGATTGGCGCGGACAATTACACCTTGGCCAGGATGCAAGAGGACTTTGTCCAGGGGATTCGAAAGGCTCGTCACTTCAACGAGCCCCTCGTACACGACGACCTCTGTATCACCGGCTGCGCTCACCGCAATACTGAACTCCGTACCGCGAACGGCGATTGATGCAGTGGGACTGTTGACCCGGTAGGGGTTTGGTTTCCCACCAAAATGGTTAATCTTTACGCGCACTTGCCCCACCAGAATGTCAAACAACTCGCGAAGCGAATGAGCAGTCCGAAAGTCTTTGAGCGCTATGCGGGAGCCTGGCCGTACCACCACGAGGCTGCCGTCGGTGAGCTCGATGGTAGCCCGACCTCCGCCTCGTGTGTCGATTTCTTCACCCGGGGTGAGCACGTCTCCGCGCTTTGCGGGGCCCGGGACCTGTAGACCATTGGACAAGTAAACGTTGCCGGTGATGCTTGCAATGCGAGCCTCGACCGACGTCATCTGCGCACGCGCGGCTTGCGCCATGCATGTCAGCGCCAACGCGACGAAGAGCAGAGACCGGCGTGCGTTACCAGGCAGTTTGGTCGAACGCGGTGCACCAATCACGAATCCCCGTGGTCCGAGTTTTCGGACGTGTCTGAATCGGAATTTTCCTCAGCCTCGCCCTCGGAAACGTAGCGCAAGCGATACCTGGCCACCAATCTCTGAACAGTCCGTCGATCAAGCCCGAGAATCGCCGCGGCGCGCCTTTTCTTTCCTTGATTCTCATCCAATACCAACTGCAAATATCGGCGCTGGAGCTCATTCACCGTCGGACGGTCAGCAATGATAGTTCGCTCGTCCGCAGAATGGTTGTCATGCGTACGAACTCCTGTAGCCGCCACGATTTCAGAAGGGAGATAGTCCAGTGTAATTACGTCGTTAGCGCAAAGGGCCACGGCACCACGGATGGCGTTCTCGAGTTCGCGGACATTTCCGGGAAAAGAATAAGTACGCAGGGCTTCGGCTACTTCACGGGTTAGCCGAAACGGGACGTGCCCATCGCTTACAGCCGCACGCAAAAAGTGAGCCACCAGAACATCAACATCGCCTTCTCGTTCGCGAAGTGGCGGGAGCGGGAGCGTGATAACGCTCAGCCTATAAAATAAGTCAGGCCGGAACTGCGCGGCGGCGGCCATATCTCTTAAGGACGCGTTGCTAGCTCCGATGACCCGAACATCAACTCGCTTTGTCTGCGTGGATCCGACTCTTCTCACCTCGCCAGACTGCAGAACGCGCAATAGACTGGCCTGAAACCCTGCACTTGTGGAAGCAAGTTCATCCAAAAAGATAGTGCCGCCATCGGCTGCCTCGAAGAGTCCGGAACGCTCTCCAACGGCCCCGGTGAAGGCTCCCCTGGTATGGCCAAACAACTCGGATTCAAGCAACGTATCTGTCAGACCAGAACAATTCACGGTAATAAAGGACTTCTTCTCGCGGGTGCTGAAATCGTGAATCGCTCGCGCCACCAACTCTTTACCGGTCCCGGACTCGCCCATCACCAAGACTGGCGCCTCGCTACGAGCGGCCCGCGCAATCAAACGGTACACACCAACCATTGCGGAACTCTTGCCCACCAGACCGGATCGCGAGATACCTTCGACGATCGTGGAAGCATCAGTTTCAGGGACTGGGACCGCGGGTTCCGATGCCGCCGCCAGATGACGTCTTAATAGAGCCGCGACCGCGCTTACTTCAAATGGTTTGGCAATGAAGTCTGTCGCGCCTTCTTCGACCGCTTGGACCGCCAACTCAACCGAGCCCCGGGCCGTCATCAAGATGATAGGCAAAGAAGGCGTAACCGTACGGAGCTTGTGTACCATCTGAAGGCCGTCGCCATCCGGCATGTAGATATCGCTAATCACTGCGTCAAACTTTTTACTGCTAGCTGCCATGACGGCTTCGGTTCCGTTGCGAGCACAGCTCACTCGAAAGCCGCTTAGCGACAACCCGGACTCCAGCATCAGGCGAATGGAGGGCTGGTCATCCACAACGAGGATGTGAAATGGGCTGCTCATTTAATGTTCGATGCTCCTGTGAATCGGGAGCCGTAGAGTAAAAGTTGAGCCGCGGCCGAGTTCGCTCTGGGCCGTTACTTGGCCTCCGTGAGATTCCATGATTTCGCGCACCAGGGTTAGTCCCAGGCCGGTTCCTTGCTGATCAGCGCTCTCCGCACGCGGGACCCGATAAAACTTTTCAAAAATGCGCTCAATATCCTGCGGTGCGATTCCGTATCCGTTGTCCACCACCTCGATTAAAATGTCTTCATCATCAGTTCTGACGGTTATGCCCACGTTTTTTCCAGGCGGACTGTACTTGATAGCATTGCCCAGAACATTGGTGACGGCTTGAGCCAGCAAGTCAGGGTCGGCCTTGATCCCCGGCAAACCGTCTTCAACTTCGAAGCCGATTGGAACTCCACGAGTTGCCCCGAGCGGGTTGAGCAGTAGAACTACCCGCTCGACGATGGCCTCCACTCGCAAAGGTATTTTCCTCAACGGACGTGCCCCGGCTTCGAGCCGGGTAATATTCAAGTACTCGTCGATCATTCTCGCAAGGCGTTTAGCTTCCTCATTGATGGCCGCGTGCATCTCGCGCCGCCGGCCCGGGTCGACATCAAATTGCGTAAGTACTTCGCTCATTCCTTGAATGGCAGTGAGGGGGGTACGCAGTTCGTGCGTCACCAAGGTCATGATTTCTGTCTTCATATTTTGCAGCTCTTGTTGCTTGGTGATGTCTGAAATGGACACGACAATGCCCACGACTGCTCCGCGCTCATTACCGTTTTCAGAGACAGGGGATAGACGCAGGATAAAATGTTTGGGTGAGGGACTTCCGAAGGTAGCGTCGCGTTCCACCGTAGCGCGATCGACGAGCACTCTTTCCAGCGTTTCTACTGCCGTCTTTTCAGATAGTCCCAACCGTTCGAAAAGATCACTTCCCAGCAACGAGCGTTCCTTCATTCCGAGGATCTCGATGGTCCTGGGATTCACGAATACAATTTGGCCTACCACTCCAGCGACCAATAAACCATCGCCAACAGACCGCAGCGACTGATCAACGAATCGCGAATCTGACAGAATCCGCTGATTTAATGTTCCTAACTCGCGGCTCTTCCAGGCAATACCGTGAGGTAACAATCGCAAAAACCTCCGCCTGCGCAATTCGGCCGCTTCCATACCGCGGGAGCGATCCGTTCCGAGCGAGGCGAGGAACCCACCCCCAAGCTCCACGGCAATACGAACCACTTCAAGTGGCATGCGCTGTTCCAGCTTGTGAAGAAGGATGAGGATTCCGGTTGGGGCGTTGCCGTCGCCCAGCCCACACTTCAGTGCCGCCATTAGTTGCGCCTGTGGGTCTTGTTCTTCATAAAAAACGTGCACGATCTCGCGTTTGCCCGAAAACGGATTTTGCGCTTCCATTTGCCCCGCTGGTGGCAAGGTGTCGATGGTCAAGCCCTTGCTCTTGGCAACTGAGGGTAACAGTGGGGTTCCGGCGCTGGCGACTACGCGATATCGACCCGGGGAAACGGCTTGAAGAATCGCGACCCCGCTCGCACTTGTAAGGCGCGCAATCAGACCAGCTGGATCTGTCTTTGCCGCTCGGGCCGACGGCCACAACCAATTCTCCGCTTGAATCAGTTGACCAATCTGGGCGTCAAGCTCCCTACTGGCAGCGAAAGATCGATGCAGCAAGATAAGTGGTACCGCCAAAACCAGCGAAACCATAGATGGCACAATCGGCGGGTAAACCAACCAGTGCGTGAATGCCCAATAACTCAGCCCAAGAATCAAACCCACAATTACAACGATTGAAGCCAGTTGTTTGAGACTCTCCATTTTGCCTTGTGCCAGCCACAATCCGCCTATCGTGAGCAGTGCGACTAACATCCCGCACGTTGCTGCGAGCCAATCTGGCGTTTCTGAGTAGGATCTTCCGCGTAATACAGTGTTCAGTGAGTTGGCGAGAACCTCGACTCCAGAAAGAAATTCTCCGTACTGCTGCCCGTCGGGCCCTTCGGTATGCACGAAGGGCGAAGTAAACCGATCACCCAGGGACGCCGCGGTCGCACCGACGATTACATATTTTCCGCGAAATGCGGTCGCTGGGACCTTCCCCTGCACAACGTCTACAAAGCTAAAGGTGTGCGAAGCAAACGAGCCAGTCGGGCCGACATATTCTATTGGGATCCAGCTCGCCCGCATACGCTGGGTACTTCGCGGGAAACCTGATTCGATCTCAATCGAATGGGCCTCAGATCTTACGGGAAACGTTCGACCTTCGACTGCGACCGCGCCTGGCAACTCTTGTATAGCCTGGCTATTCGCACCTTCGCCGACGCGTATGGTCTCAAGGGCCATGGCCCACTCGGCTTGACCGAGGTCATCTGCTTGGCGCACCAGGAACGACCCCGCAACGCCGTCAACTTCGGAGGAAACATGCACGTGCCCAATTCCTGCAGCCACTCTCTCGACTGAGGCAAACGGTTGAAGCCACACGACGCTTCCCGATTCTGTGCGAGTGAGTTGCGCCGCAGCGACGACGTTACCTGCCTTACCGATTGCGGCCGCCAATGCCGAATCATCCGAATTGTTTGTTGGTTCGCTGAACAGCACATCCAAGGCAATGGCCTTGGGTTGCGTTTGGCCGAGCTGTTCAATCAATTGCGCAGTGAGGGCACGATGCCAAGGAAAGCGTCCAAGACGGATGAGGCTCTTTTCGTCGATCGCTACGATTGCAATGTCATCCGGTACTGGCAGGGGACCACGGGCTCGAATTAACCACTTCTGCGCATACAACTGGAGACCGGGCATACGCCAAGTAACCAAGACCCCTGCAAATGCGCACACAATCAATAGACCGAGGACCCAGACGATCTGACCGCGCGGACGATTCGTTCCCGAGCTATTTCTCTCGGCCATCTTTGCGGAGATCGCAATCCCTGTCACAACAACTCCTCAGTCCATCTTGCAAGGTTAATTAGATGGTGACGTCTGGCCCGAAGGCTCGATGGCAATGTCAGTCGCCAAAGCAGCAAACGACGTAGGCCCGGTCGAGAGGTTGAGTAGAAGCGGATGTTTTTGCCCCGTCGCGTGACCGACGAATTTTACCGTAGACACAGAAGCAAGAAGACAGCCATCCTGCGGCTACCTGTAAGCCATTGAAACTTACGAACCCTGTAAGTTCCGGGATCTGGCTTTGGACGACTGCGGCAATTTGCCGCACTTCATCCGGGTCCATAGAACAAAAGAGTCAGCGTCGGCAAGGGGGCACAACACCAAAATCCGATTCCAAAGCGATCATTTTCCTTGGGCAGTTAAAGAGCTCTGGGCCATGGGCACCCTTCAAAAATGTAATTCTGTCGCAAGAATTGGGTAAGGGGAATGCGTAAGACTGGCACCTGCCACAAGGTACCACTGTGAAGTGCTATTTTTGACAAGCACTGCGAGTCACGGAGATGTAATGAGGGCAGCCGGGATTGATGTTGGGAAAGCGCTTTGGTCTGTAATGAGGTTGGGTTGATTGGCTCATATTGCGAAGCGGTCGAAGCCGTTTGTGGTGGTCGGTTCCTTATTATTGATCGTTGCCAGCTTGGCGCCATCGACCGCGGGATTTCTGCGATGCACCGAGTGAATCCGAACGGCTTGAGGCGTATTTCACAGGAAGATACCAACGGGTGCTTCTGGACGGCATCGGCCACTTCCCTCATCGAGAGGCACCCGATGCAGTTGGCACAAGCATACTCCGGCACTTGGACACGTAAAAAATGATTGGGGTTAACATACGGATCGGTGTCGAAAAACATTTGGATTTTGAACGCTCTGACGGGAAAACGGCACTTCCGAAACTGCCGTTGTAAATCTTCCTGAACTTCATGCAAGGAGCGACAGCAACAAGAAGAAACCGACTATAACACTAGGGATTCGTACTTAACTCGCATGTGGCGCCGGTTCGTATTTTTCGAGTTGGAGAATCACGTGACTGAGCATGTGTGCTCCCACGCGAGTTTCCGTATCTTGTTTGACGTAGCCCACACCCGGCGCGAACCAGCGGGTCTGCTGGATCGTGACCACTCCAGCCTCGGACTCGGCCGTGGCGACGTAATTGAGTTGAGTCGTGTGAAACGCCCCTGCCGGAACCGTAACGTCAGCGGGGCCGACGACCTTGATGTGCATCACTACGGAAGCGTCCGGCGCCTTCCAATCCCAGGATTCGCCCGCCTTCAAGGTCGTGCTCAGCAGTTTCTGCGGCGGAACCATGAGGATCTCCTGCCCCCCTTCGGCGTCGATGGTCTTGCCTAGCAGCAGGGCATTAGCCGTCTGGAGATACCACGCGGTTAACCAAGGCTCTCCACTCCGGCGAGACTCCACGCGGACGTATTTTTTCCCGTTGATGACGTCTGATCCGACCACCTCGCTGATTACCACAAAATCCACGGAGTTTCCCTTGGCTAACTTGGCCAGCGCATCCCCGAGGTGGACGCCTTCTCCTACCTCCTGGTGAAGGCGGTCAGTCCACTTGGTGTGGAGAGCGAGTGGGTAATTCACCTCGGCGGGCGCAGGCGGAGCGGCATGGGCCAGCAAGAGAAGGACGCAACCCGTCAGCAGGCCGCACATGATTTTCATTGCCGGACCGCCGTCCTTGTTCGAAATATGCGTTTAGCAGGCTTCATACCCA
Source organism: Candidatus Acidiferrum sp. (assembly GCA_035996445.1). GTDB lineage: Bacteria > Acidobacteriota > Terriglobia > Acidiferrales > UBA7541 > Acidiferrum. Next base: position 12,653 of record DASYJM010000267.1, read on the forward strand.
TTCTCTTTCTGCGGAATGCAGACGGGCGCAAAGTGATAAGTGCGATTGTCATGAGAAAGTAGCGTCGCACGAAATGAGCCCAGTCGTAATCTGCAATTTGGCCGGAACGCAGGGTTTTTGTTAGATTTGCACGCATTATTTACCCTCGAACCCCGCTTGTCAATGGGCGCCGTATCCGGCCCGGAACGTCTCGGCTCGTCCGCCCAGCGTAGTTTCCGGTTATGTGACTTGAACGAAGCCGCCCGGCGGCGGACGCTTCGCGTGCGTGTAGGTGAAGCCAACTCGCTTTCGCGCCCTTGG